>JAAFHR010000287.1 GCA_013298455.1 Betaproteobacteria bacterium
CCAGAAGCCCAAGCGAGGGTCGTTCGTGGCGAAGGTGACGTATTTGCTATCGGGCTTGCCGCGTTTGGGCGGATGAAAGACGCGAGTGAACGTCTGCACGCCGGCGGTAGCCAGCTCCGCTGGCAAGGGTCGTGTTTCTGGCTCGCTTTCCGGAGCGGCGGGCCGTTGCGCCGCTGTCAATGCGTGGCTGGTTGAGCCGAGGGGCAGCGCTGCGAGCAAGACAAGCGCCATCAGACGCCCCGCAATATGAGATCGAACTTGACATGCCATACGCATATTTTAGGGACGAACAAGGCGCAAACGCCCTCCAATAGCCGCTTGCCGATGAACGGCCGATTGAATCAGCGGTATGGTTTGCATCGAAGTCTGACCCAGTGGCTTTATTGGCAAATGCTAGTTCAGTCGAAGCCTTGAGCGAAAAATAATCTATTTTTGATAAGTTATAAAAAGCGCCGCTACGCCATTATTTAAATGGTTTACACAGAAAAAGGTAAATTATTTTCCGCGAACCTCGGTGACCGCAATCTCGGGAGGGCGCCACCCGAAACTGCCGCTCTGCGGTGCCGAGAGCGGCCCGTCAACCGCCCACACCGAAGTGCAGGCTTCGCACCGCCGTCCTGCGCACTGACGCGTCAAGGCTCTGATCCGCGGCAAGCGCACTCAATTCGAACCAGCGCAGCCCGAGCGACTCATGAACATTGAGCGTTAAGGTTTGCTCGCCCTGCGCGATCCATAGAAATCGCAGGTCGAAGTGCGTGTGCTCAGGTTCGGCAGCACGAAACTCGGCGCTTGCACGCGCTGGAATCCGATGCGTATCCACGTCAAAGAGCGCCGCGCCATATTCGTTCGACAGGCCGAGCGCTGCGAGCCCCGTCTCTTCGAGCACTTCACGGTGCGATGCATCGAGCCAGCTTCGATCAGTTTCCTCAACATGCCCGCCCGGCTGCAACCAAAGCCCCAACTTTCGATGGTGCAAGAGCGCAGCATGGCTCCGCGAAGCGTTTAAGACCCACGCTGACGCAGTGACGTGACCGCTCGGGTGCGGCGGTGAATCGGTGCGGGCGGCAGACGTGGTGACCGGTTGACTGCGCCACGGCGTGGACGTTTGTTCGATGAGTTGCCGCGTTTTTTGCGCGTGCTCAGCTGCAACGTCGTCCGGCGTTCGGCGCACGAAATCATCGAGTAACGCCTCAAGCGCAGTCGTTTGAGCGAAATCCATCACATCACCCAATCAATCCACCAAAACCCGACGCGCCGTTTTTTCACCGGGATCATCGGGACTGGAGCTCACCGTGAACCCCATCGCCTCACAAAATTTAAGCATTCGCGGATTTTCACGGAGCACCGCGCCTTCGATTTCGCGATAACCACGCTGGCGCGCCGCCTCAAATAGTCGGTTCATCAGCTGTCGCGCTAAGCCCGTACCCTGCATCGATTCTTCGACCACAATCGCAAATTCGCAGCGATCTGGATGCGTTGTTGGGGTGATCCGTGCCACGCCTTCGATGGTTGATGATTCGCCGGAGCCCTGCACTGCAACGAGCGCCAATTCGCGGCCGTAATCAATCTGCGTGAAGCGCTCAATCATTGCCGCAGAGAGCTCTTTCACCGGCATCATGAAGCGGAAGTACAGCGTCTCAGGCGACAAGCGCGACACAAAATCACGTTCGCGATCCGCGTCTTCGGGTTGAATCGGGCGAATCAAAATACTCGCGCCATTTTTGAGGGTGACGGATTCTTCGAGCTCTCGAGGATAGGGATACACCGCCAAGTGCCCGTAGCGACCGCGCGACCGCATAGCAGCAGTTTCGGCGCGTGATCGGAGCACGATCTTGGCATCAAGCGCCAGCGCGCCGCGATCATGGGCGACGACGGGATTCAAATCGCACGACAGAATCTCGGGGCATGCGCAGGCCAGCGCCGAGAAACGCAGCATGAGCGTGGTGAGCGCATCACGATTGATTTCGGGCACGTTGCCGTAAGCATCTAAAAGCCGCGAGACGCGTGTTCGAGCGATCCAGTGCGCGATCAACACATCGTTCACCGGTGGCAGCTCAAACGCAACGTCGTCAATCCGCTCCACAGCAATACCGCCCGCGCCAAAGGCCAGCGTTGCCCCAAACGTCGGATCGTTGGCGATCCCCAAAAAGAGTTCACGCTGACCACGAAAGCGCACAAACGGCTGCACCGAGAGCCCGATCAGACGTGCATCAGGCGCACTCAAGGCAACCTCTGAAAAAATTGTTTTCGCGGCGGCACGTACTGATTTCGCATCGCGCAGATCAAGCTGCACACCACCGAGCGCGCTCTTGTGCGCAATGTCGGGCGAGACCACTTTGAGCACAACCGGATAGCCGAATTGATCGGCGAGCTTTACCGCGTCAGCTGGCGTGCGGGCCAAGCCGGTACTCGTCATCGCGATACCAAACGCCCCCAAGAGCTGCCGCGCTTCATGCGCAAACAGATTCGTTCTACCGTCCGCCCAGACGTGCTCAAACACCTGTTGCGCCTCATCAAGATGCGGCACAAAGCCATCAACGCTTTGCTCAGGCACTTGCCGCAACAGCGATTGATTTCGTGCAAAGGTGTGCATGAAACCAATCGCATCCACTGCGTTTTCCGCACTCAAAAACTGCGGAATTTTTGCGGCGTCGAGCATTCGCCTCGCAGCGATCACGCTCGCACCGCCCCCTAAAACCGCCAACACCGTTTTTCGATGCAGCTGCGCCGATTCAATGATTTGCGCGGCCAGCGCTTCAGCACCCAACATCGATTGTGGCGAAAAGAGCACCAAACACACGTCCACGTTGTCGTCAGCGAGCACCGCGTCGATGCTCAGGCGATAGCGCTCTGCAGTTGCGTCCCCAGCCAAGTCGAGCGGATTGCTCACGTAGGCATAGCTCGGCAGCGCAACGCGCAATCGCTCATAGGTCGCCTCTGAGAGCGGCGCGAGCGATAAGCCTTTGCTTCGAACTGCATCAGCGGCAACAAGCCCAGGGCCTCGTCCATTGGTGATCGCCACCACACGGTGTTTATCGCGACGCTGCTCGCCCGCCAAGAGCCGCGCAGTGCTAACCATTTGCATGGCCGTTTCAACGCGCACCGCACCAGCGCGAGCGATCGCCGCATCAAAGACTCGGTCGTGGTGAGCGAGCGCAGTGGCATGCGTGCCGTCGGCGTTTCGATACAAATCCGCGCGATCCGCTTTCAAAACCACCACCGGTTTCATCCGCGAAAGTTGTCGGACGCCCGACATAAACGCTGGGGCGTTTCGCACTTCTTCGATGTAGAGCAACACGTCTTTCGTGTGAGCATCAAACGCGAAGAAATCAAGCAGTTCGCCAAAATCCAAATCGATTGCGTCACCGAGCGACAGCAGGCTCGAAAATCCGATGGCCGAGCCCGCCGCAAAATCCCGCAGGATGGATACCCACGCGCCCGACTGCGAAATCACCCCGAGCGAGCCATCGAGCGGCAGCTGCTCGACGCCCGACATGGTTGACGCGTCGAGCGACAAACGGGGCCGCAGCATGCCGCGCGCATTGGGGCCCACGATTCGAACGCGAGCCTCTTGCGCCGCGACCTTCAGGGCTTGAGCGGCAGCCAAGCCTTCGGGCGACGCCGAAAATCCATGCGACAAAATCAACGCGTAGCTGCAACCCGATGCGCCGCATTCGCGAACGATTTGAGCGCAGTGCTCGGCGGGAGCAGTGACGAGCGCCAGATCAACGCGCTCGGGCAAATCGGTCATTCGCGCGAATGAATCGGCACCAAACACTCGGCGATGCTTGGGATTGACCGCATACACCCGGCCGGCGTAGCGCGCGACGTTTTCACTGCTGGGCGCAGTGACTCGCTGCCACAGCGCACGCCCCAGGCTTCCCTCGCGCTCCGAAGCACCCACGATGGCAAGCGATTCTGGCGCGAAGAGTTTGGAGAGACGATGGCTGGGCATGTGCCGATTGTAGGCAGACGCACTCGCCCAGACCTATCGCGAGACGGGCAGTACTACAGACGCGTTACACGTAACGACTGATCGCCCACAATCCGCGAGCGGCGCAGTCTTCACCGTCGAGCGCTACGCAATCCATTTCAAACGCGCTGGCGAGCGCTGCGTACCACGGCGCGAGCGCGGCGCCCGCGATCACGTGAATGCTTGTGATGGTTGGATCGAGCGCCTTCGCTGCAACGAATTCGCTCGCCAGAAGCCAGGCGCTGAATTCGGTGCTCGCTGCCGAACCTGAGATCAAGCCCGTGACGGCCGCTGCGCGAAACGAAAACAAATCATTGAGCCATTGCCCCGCCCGCACATGCTCACGCGCACGCGCCACGCCGCGCGCAACCGACTGAGCGTCAGCAACGTTGGGCGGTGCATCAAAGACCTTGCCAACCGCGCTCTGGCCGCGAATGAGCGCGTTCATCTCACCACTGAAGTAGGTCGAAAAATCAACCAGCGCACCCGCTTTCACGCGCGCCCATTTGCTGTGTGTGCCAGGCAACACGATCACGCCGTCGGTCACGCCGCTTCCGATGATCTGTGTTTCTTCGCCGCGCATCACGTCGGGTGCCGGGCTTTGCACGCCGGGTACGATGTAGAGCAATCGATCCAATGAAGTCGCTACGCTCACCAATTCGTGCGCCATTGTTTGCGCAGTGGCGCCCAAACCCACATACCGTGCGAGCGCCCAACCATCGACCGCACCGACCATGCCGCACGCCATGAGTTTCGCCTGCGGTGCCGCATCACACCAATCAGCAACGACGTTTCTGAGCGCGCGGTCAAAG
>JAAFHR010000288.1 GCA_013298455.1 Betaproteobacteria bacterium
AGCCTCTCGGCACTCGAAGATCATCTCGAAGCGGCACTAAATGAGATGGAGCAAGACCACGCACGGCTCAAATCTATCGTGCATTGGCCTTGGATTATTGATGCGCTATTGAATTAGAAATGGAATGAGCATGGGCGAGCTGCTCTCACGGTGGGCTGAGCGAGGGCGCTACGCAAGCCAAGCCGAGGCGCGTCAAAATGCCACATCGACCAGCGAACCCGTGCGTCCGAGCGGGTTTCTGGTCGTACTTCCCCGTCGAAATGGTGTGGTGACAACTGAGTTGGTGCGACAGTTGATGGACGAGGAAGGCATCTAGCCAATGGCTCGCGCCCTGCTGGACACGAGCGTGCTAATCGCTCTGTGCGATCCATCACATGCGATGCATGCGATCACAATCGCGTGGCTTGATCACACCACCGCGGTTACAAATACCGGGATCGCGACGTGCCCCATTGTCGAAAACGGCGCGGTGAGGATATTGAGTCAACCGAAGTATTCTGCGAGTTTGCCCATCGGCACACCATCGGCAATTCACGCCGTTCGACAAATTCGCAACGTGCGCGGGCATGCGTTTTGGAGCGATGATGTGAGCGTGCTCGACGAACGTGCATTTGACGCGCCGCTCCTGGTCGGTCCGTCGCAAATCACAGATGCATACCTGCTCGCGCTGGCCGTAGCGCATGGTGGGCAGCTTGCTACCCTTGACACGCGTTTGATGATCGCTGCGGCGCGCGGCGCTACCCGCTCACATCTGATCACCATCCGATAAATTCGGAAGCAACAAAAAAGCCACCCGAAGGTGGCTTCTTTCGTTTCAGTGACGATTTCGCTACTGAATACTCACTTCAACGCGGCGCGCTTCCGCGTTATCAGCGCCGCCTGCAACCACTTCGGGCTTCTTAAGCTCAGCACGGCTCTCAGCGATGCCTGCGCCTTTGAGGAGTTCGCGAACCGCTTTGGCGCGGTTTTTGGCTAGCTCTTCGTTGGCGGCTACGCTGCCAGTGCTGTCGTGGAAACCGCTGATGGCGGCTTTGCTTTCCGGATTGGCTTTCATGAACGCGATGATCGGCTCCATGACTTTGGCGGCTTCGGTCGGGGTGTCGATCTTGCCGCTGGCGAAGTAGAGCTTTGCTGCTGCTGGTTTGCCGGACGCGGCGGCTGGGGCCGCTGCCGCTGGGGCGGCCGTTGCAGCTGCGGGCGCTGCTGCCGCAGGTGCTGCGGCAGCGGGAGCGGCGGTGGCGCCTGCCGTAGCAGCTGCACCAGCCATCGCGGCACCGCCCGTTGCGGCGGCTGTTACAGCGGCCACGGGTGCGCCGCCATGTGAGCTACCGGCGCTGCCCGCTGAACCACCGTGAATCGACGCAACAACCGGCACGATCAAGAGCGCGACGATGTTGATGATTTTGATGAGTGGGTTAACGGCTGGGCCGGCGGTGTCTTTGTACGGATCGCCTACGGTGTCGCCGGTCACTGCTGCTTTGTGGGCGTCAGAGCCTTTGCCGCCGTGGTGGCCGTCTTCGATGTACTTTTTCGCGTTGTCCCAAGCGCCGCCGCCGGTGCACATCGAAATGGCCACGAACAAGCCGGTGATGATGGTGCCCATGAGCAAACCGCCGAGCGCTGCGGGTCCGAGGATGACGCCAACCAAGATTGGCACAGCAACAGGCAACAGCGAGGGGATGATCATTTCTTTGATCGCCGACGTGGTCAACATATCAACTGCTGCGCTGTAATCAGGCTTGCGCTTCCCGGCCATAATGAGTCCGTCTTTGAACTGGCGGCGAACTTCTTCAACCACCGATCCGGCCGCACGACCGACCGCTTCCATCGCCATGGCGCCGAAGAGGTAAGGAATCAGGCCGCCGATAAAGAGGCCGACGATCACCATGTGATTCGATAGATCGAAATTGGCGCTGATGCCACGGCTCTCAAGGCCGTGTGTGTAGTCGGCGAAAAGCACGAGTGCCGCCAAACCAGCCGAGCCAATGGCGTAGCCTTTGGTCACAGCTTTGGTCGTATTGCCCACGGCGTCGAGTGGATCGGTCACAGCGCGAACTTCTTTGGGCAGCTCGGCCATTTCGGCGATGCCGCCGGCGTTGTCGGTAATCGGGCCGTACGCATCAAGCGCAACGACGATACCGGCCATCGAGAGCATGGCGGTTGCGGCGACCGCAATGCCGTACAAACCAGCAAACCAGAACGCAGCCAAAATCGCGATACAGACCGCGAGCACCGGGTAGCCAGTTGACTTCATCGAAATGCCGATACCGGCGATGATGTTGGTGGCGTGGCCGGTTGTGGAGGCTTGCGCTACGTGGCGAACTGGTGCGTATTCAGTTGCCGTGTAGTACTCGGTGATCCACACCAAAGCGGCGGTAAGCACAATACCTACGACGCATGCGCCGAACAAGGCACCAACCGAGGGGCCGCCCGTGAGGCCGCCAAAAATCGCCTGAGTCACGAAGAAAAACGCGACGAGCGAGAGAAGCGCTGCAACGGCCAAGCCCTTGTAGAGGGCGTTCATGATCTTGCCAGTGCCGCTGTATTTCACGAAGTAGCAGCCGATGATGGACGCAATGATTGACACCGCGCCGAGGGCGAGCGGGTACACGGCCGCAGCAGCGGCGTTGGTTTTCATCAGCAGCGCTCCGAGGAGCATCGTCGCGATGATCGTCACAGCATAAGTCTCGAACAGGTCAGCGGCCATACCAGCGCAGTCGCCAACGTTGTCGCCCACGTTATCCGCGATCACCGCTGGGTTACGTGGATCATCTTCAGGAATACCGGCTTCTACTTTGCCGACCAAGTCTGCGCCTACGTCAGCGCCTTTGGTGAAGATGCCGCCGCCGAGACGCGCAAAAATCGAAATCAGTGACGAGCCGAAGGCGAAGCCAATGAGCGGCGCCATCATCGTGTGCAAGCCCTCTTTCATGAGGTTTGGATGATGTTCGGCGGTGCCGATCAAGAACCAGTAAAAGCCCGCAACGCCCAGCAAACCAAGGCCCACAACGAGCATGCCGGTAATCGCGCCGCCACGGAAAGCCACCGCAAGCGCTGGGTTGATGCCGCCACGCGCTGCTTCAGCGGTACGGACGTTGGCTCGCACCGAGACGTTCATCCCGATGAAACCCGCCGCGCCCGAGAGCAATGCACCGAGCACGAAGCCGAAGGCAGTTTTCGCGCCGAGGCCAGGCACGAACACCAAAATGATCGCAATGATCACGCCGATGATGGTGATGGTTTTGTATTGCCGCGCCAAGTAAGCGCGAGCGCCGGCTTGAATGGCGGCGGCAATTTCTTGCATCCGCGCGTTACCAGGCGATAAGCCATTGATCCACGAAATCGACATGATTCCGTAAGCGATCGCCGCGAGTCCGCAGACCAGCGAAACGATGAGCCACGTGGTGGGTGTCATAGTGAAAGTCTCCTATTTTTTGAAAAGTCCCGCGGCACGGCTTCCGTACGGGGGTGTCGCTTTGGCTCACGACATCGTCGCAAGAAAAGCACCCTCCACACTTGGCCCGCGAAATTTGCCCGCGCCGCCGCTGGTGCTCAATGTTTGAGCGCCCAGCGAGCTGCCCCGATTATAGAGACGAAACGCGGCACATTTGTGTCGAGATGTCGCAAGTTAGCGACGGTTAGGCTCGCCACTTTGTAGGAGCGGTTCCACCGCGATAAGCCACGCAAGCAGCGTCACTGTCGAACCACACGCACAGATCATTAGCTAAAATAGCCAAAAGACGATGATTGGAAGCTCGCCATGCAAGTCACCGCCACCCAAGCCAAAAATCGGTTCGGCGCAATCTGTGCGCAGGCTAAAACGGAACCTGTATTTGTTGAAAAGGACGGGCGCATTGATACCGTGATTTTGTCGGCGCAGCAGTTTGCGGCGCTACAGAACGCCCAACGCATCGCAACCGTAAGTGAACGCAAAGCCCGGTTTGAAGTCGCTCACGGCGATTGGCTGGCGGAGCAGAACGAACGCTTCGCGGCGCGCGGACTGTGGTGCGACGATCTGCGGCCTTGGTAGGCGAACAACGCAATGCAGTTTGACGTTTACCCAAATCCGAGCGCTCGGTCCCGAGACGTTTATCCGTTTGTCGTTGACGTGCAAAGCGAAGTGCTGGAGCGCCTGGCAACGCGAATGGTGGTGCCGCTCGCCGTCACCACACTGGATGGCGCTGCGCTGCCGCGACGGCTGTGCCCGTTACTGCCAGTCAAGAAGCACATGCTGATGCTGGTGCCGTTTGAAGCCGCACCGTTGGATAAGCGGCTGCTGACTAAGCGGGTGGGATCGCTCGCCGAACATTCGTTTGAAATCGTCGCAGCGATGGATGCGGTGTTGAGCGGCAATTGACGGGGAGCCGCTTCCGCTGCGGCTATAATTGCAAAGCTCTAGGCACGGGATTTCTTGGGTCACTTCACGCGGCACCACCGCACATTGAAGCTGGCGCGCTCGAAGTCCCGTTTTGCACATCTAGGGCTCAGAAATCAAGTTTTTTTCGAACGCGCACCGCTTCTGGGCGAAGCTGCGAACGAAGAAACCGCAAAGAGCCAAAACAATGACAACGCTTATCCCCGCCTCGACCCCAGCGATCCTCGCGCTGGCGGATGGCACAATTTTTCACGGCCGCTCGATTGGTGCTGCCGGGCAAACGACTGCCGAGGTCGTTTTCAACACCGCGATCACGGGCTACCAAGAAATCTTGACCGACCCGTCGTACTGCGGGCAGTTTGTGACGTTGACTTACCCGCACATTGGCAACGTGGGCGTTAACACC
>JAAFHR010000289.1 GCA_013298455.1 Betaproteobacteria bacterium
ACCAGCACGGTGGGCGCCACTGCGACTGTCACCAACTGCACCGTAGGTGGATTGACTGTTTCGCTGCCGGTGACTTCATTGAGCAACACCACACCGAACGCGATCGTCTGTGCAATCTCGGTCACGGCGCCAGTCAACCCTGCGGCACCAGGCGACCTGTTGGTTACGTCGATCTCGCTGGCTGGGACAACTAGCGCATCTAACGAGACCGTGACAGGAAACAACGGCAGTGCGGGCAGTGTGATCGTGTTGGATGCCGTTGATGATGCAGCAACCATCGGATCGTTCGCAGGTGGAACGGTTGATGTGCTTGCCAACGACACCTCGGGCTCAGCGCCGAGCATCTTGGGCGTTAACACGTCTGCGGCTCAGCTACCAGGCGGTACGGCTCCAGGAAGCGCTCCGCTGCTCACGCTGGACTCCACGACGGGTCTGATCTCGGTGCCCGCTGGATCTGCTGGCGGAACGTACACCGTGCCGTATCAGCTGTGCAGCGTGCCAGCGACCAACCCGGTCACCTGTGACACCGCGGTAGCAACTATTACTGTCAGCAACACCTCTGCAGATATGCGCTCACAGATCATTGGATTGCCAAGCGCAATTGGACCTGGGGCAACTGTGACCGGCAGTCTCGTATGTACGAATGCAGGGCCGGGGGACGCAATCGCTCCAACCTGCACCGTTTCTACGTCGACAGCAGGCGCTACGGTTGTGATTAGTGGTGCGTGTACACCGTCCACGGTGCCGACGCTTTCGGCGACCGCAGGCAGCAACACGATCACCTGCCCGATTTCCGTGACTGCACCGTCCAACCCTGCTGCGCCTGGAAATGTTGCGGCCGAAACGATTGCTCTGGCGGGCAATACGTCAGCCACCAACGAGCTTCCTGCAGTGCAACGTGATAACGGTTCGACGGCATCGGTCGCAATTGTTGACGCGGTGAACGATTCGGTAACTTTGACAGCCACTGGCGGCTCTCTCAACGTGATTACGAATGACGGCGTCGGAGTCAACGGAGCGACCGTTGGACCTAGTGGTAACGCGAGCGTCATCCAGTTGCCGGGCTCAACTGCTCCGGGGACTGAGCAACCGCTCACCTTAGATCCTTTGACGGGCTTGATTAACGTACGTGCAAATTCGCTACCCGGCGTTTATACGGTGCCCTATCGACTCTGTAGCGTGGTTACACCGACGGCCTGCGATGACGCAGTCGCCACCGTTACCGTCAGCGCTGGAGCTGCGGATATGGCCGCAGTATTCCCAGCGTCAGGTACAGGCGTATTGCCAGTATTTCTGGCTCCGGGCCAAACTTTCACGGGCCTACAGCTGACGTGTACGAACCTGGGTCCGAATTTAGCTATCTCGCCGGTCTGCTCGGTCACGGCGGATGTCGGCCTGATTAGTGCACTAAGCTGCGCACCGGCTTCACCGGCGGCACTTGCGCTCGGTGCATCGATCAACTGCTCGTTCAGTTATACCGCTCCGGGCACGCTGGGCGGCTCTGATACCCCACCGCGAACCGTCGTGTTCACGGGAAGCACTGGCGCGACTAACGATAGCGATCCTTCCAACAACATCGTTCGTGGCGCATCCCCAAGCGGGCAGTCTCCAGCGATCATTGATGCGATCGACGACAGCGTGACGTTGCCAGCCGGAACGGGCGGTGCTGTGTCAATTCTGGCCAACGACCAACTCGGCAATACGACGAATCCGTCGGTATCGCCGAGCGGTATCACTGCGCCAGCGATCATCACTGGCGCCAACACCACGCTGCCGAATCCGTCAATTGATTCGAGCAACCGACTACTAGTGGCATCGACAACGCCACCAGGTACCTACACGGTGGAATACCGCATTTGCGCGCAGGCCTCTCCCGCAGTTTGCGACAACGCGATTGTGACAGTCACCGTCACTGCGGCGCCCTCGAACGCGGAACCGGTCATTGTTCCAACACTCGATGGCCGTTCATTGATGTTGCTCGCGCTTGGATTGGCGCTGCTTGCGGGACTTGTCTCGCGCAAGTCGCGCCGAACAACGATTCGTTAAGCTGAAACGGGAGTGATTGGAGTTTGCCCGACAGCGCTGGGCGGACTTCATCCTCACGGAGGTCAACGGCGCGCGTTCCAACGACGCGTCGCAAAAACGCCAGCTTGCTGGCGTTTTTGTTTTCGGATTGCTGATTACTCGGTCAAACAGCACCGATAAAATTTCAACTCAACATTAGGCGGTTCAACTCCCGTGCAAGAACTCATCAGCGAACTAAAACATTCCATTGCCGCAGCACAAAGCAAACTCGCCGAACTCCGGGGGTTACTTTGACTATGACAAGAAAGCACGCCGACTAGAAGAGCTCAACGCCGCGCTCGAAGACCCGAAGGCGTGGGACGATCCGAACAAAGCCCGTGAAATCGGCAAAGAAAAACGCGCCATTGATTTCGTCATCGAAAACATTGACCGCTTGACTGCCGACATCACAGGATGCGCTGATCTCTTCGATATGGCGCTCGAAGAATCCGATGAGGCCACGCTTCTGAGCGTCAAGGCCGACATTGATCGTAGCAACGCCACCCTCGCCGAAATGGAATTCAAACGCATGCTCTCGGGCGAGGCGGATGACTCCAATTGCTTCCTTGACATCAACGCAGGCTCAGGTGGCACCGAGGCGCAAGACTGGGCGCAGATGCTCTTTCGGATGTACTGTCGCTACGGCGAGCGCAAGGGCTTTAAAGTTGAGATTGAAGATCACACCGATGGCGACGTTGCGGGCATCAAGGGCGCATCGATCAAGATTTCGGGTGATTACGCTTACGGCTTCTTGCGCACCGAAACCGGGGTTCATCGACTAGTTCGAAAAAGCCCGTTTGATTCAAATGCCAAGCGCCACACCTCGTTCGCGTCAGTATTTGTGTACCCTGAGGTCGATGATTCGATTCAAATCGACATCAATCCGTCCGATGTTCGCACCGACACTTTCCGAGCCAGCGGAGCAGGTGGTCAGCACATCAACAAAACCGATTCCGCCGTTCGTTTGACACACATCCCCACCGGTATCGTCGTGCAATGCCAAGACGGCCGCTCGCAACACAGTAATCGCGATGTGGCGTGGAAACGCCTCCGTTCGCGGCTCTATGATTTCGAGCTCCGCAAACGTCAAGAAGCCCAACAGAAACTCGAAGACACCAAAACCGACATCGGCTGGGGTCATCAAATTCGAAGCTACGTGCTTGATCAATCGCGCATCAAAGATTTGCGAACGAACCACGAAACCGGCAACACCGGCGCCGTGCTCGATGGCGATTTGGATCCGTTCATCGAAGCCTCGCTCAAAGCGGGTGCAGCACTCGGAACTGGCGAAGCGGCATAGCAAATTCTCATAGGCGCGCGCCTGGGCGCGGCCAGCGGTACGAGAACGATCAAACTACGCCGCTCCCGCCCCAGTTTCCGCCCCGGTGCGCCGCTACAACACCGCTTCGCCCCCGAAAATCAAATCGCGCCTGAGGCCGATCCTACACTGTGTTTTCGCTTCTATACTGAAATCGAGAAACACTGTTGAGCCACGCCATGCCCGCTATCGAACGCCCCCGTTTACTGCAACTTCCCAGCAAAATTCTCGGCAAGCGCTGCGTCTTGCGCCCCTACCGCTCTGGTGACGGCGCGGCGCTCTGGGATGCCATTAGCGAAGATCGAACCGATCTGAAAACGTGGCTGCCGTGGATCGACAATCACCAAACGGTTGAAGACAGCGAAAACTACGTTCGCAACATGGCCGGCAAATGGCTCACTCGCGAATCGCTCATCTTGGCCGTTTTCTCTGTTGACGAAAAGACGCTCTATGGCGGCACTGGTTTTCACGGCTTTGATTGGCAAGTGCCGTCGCTCGAAATCGGGTGGTTTCTGCGCAAAAGCGCACGCGGCCAGGGCATCGCAACGGACGCAATTTCGATGTGCTGCACGCTCGCCTTCGAGCAAATCAAAGCTAATCGTGTGTGGGGCACGGTCGACGCGACCAACGAGAAGAGCTGGCGGGTGTTCGAGCGCGTCGGCTTTCGCCGCGAAGGGCATCTGCGCGGCAATTCTCGGAGCCATCAAGGCGTCGTGCGGGACACCTTCGTCTACGGCATGCTCGCCCGTGATTGGACGCCACCGCAGTAACTACCTACAACGACTCGAAACACCTTTTCCCGATGATCAACATGACTCGGGAATGACTGTTGTCATCCTGAGCGGAGCGAAGGATCAGCATGCACACAGAGATCGCCTGAGCGAGCGGGAAAGTACGCCCACTAATCTTTCGCCCCGCTCAACATGACAACCGCCTAAAAGTGCGTCGATCTGAGTCACGTTGATAGTCAAGCACCTTTTCTTCAAAAAGCCCAATAAATTGGGGCTTGACGTAAATTTTCTTGCTTTTCAGATCCAGAAAAAAAGGCGCTCTAACCCTTGTTGAACAATGAGTTCCGCTGATAAGCTGAGCGGCGACGGGATTTCGATGTGCCGAAAGTTGCACAGACGCGCCAACCGCCCGCTAAACCATCAACGGCCGATCCGACTGTTCATTTCGACCCATGTCGGCAGGGAAATGCGTGCGCAGTAGATCTCCGATGGCGTCAATTCCCTCGGTGATTCCGAGCTCAAATTCGCCTTTCGCAAACCGTGATTCCATCGCTTTACAAATGGCTTCCCACCGCGCGCCGCTCACTCGCGAATTGAAGCCGCGATCCGCCACGATTTCCACGTCACGCTCAGCAAAGAGCAGGTAGATCAACACGC
>JAAFHR010000029.1 GCA_013298455.1 Betaproteobacteria bacterium
CTCGCAAGCAAGATATTAAATTCCGACAAGTCACCATGCACAACGCCGGCACGCAGCATGCGAACGACCTCAGCAACCAGTGTGGCGTGATGTTGCATCGCCTGCTCGGGCGTGAAAAGCACATCGTTTAAGCGCGGCGCGGCGTCGCCGTTTTCGTCGACCACCAATTCCATGAGCAACACACCGTCATGAAAATTGAATGGCTTCGGCACACGAACTTCAGCCGCTGCGAGCCGATACAGCGCATCAACCTCCGCGCTTTGCCAAGCGCTCTCCTGAATCTGTCGACCAAACTTCGTGCCCTTGGCCATCGCTCGTGCGGCGCGCGAATTTTTGATGGTGCGGTTTTCGGTGTAATCAACCGCTTGGCGAAAACTGCGTTTGCTCGCCTCTTTGTAGACCTTCGCACACAGCGTTTCATCGCCACGTCGCACCACAAACACCATGGCTTCTTTGCCGCTCATCAATTGGCGAACAACGGTATCGATCAGCCCTTCGTCGATCAGCGCTTGAAGTCTTGCTATAGGTTTCATGGCGCTATTTTCGTTGGTGTCGACAAGCTTGTCGTTGGTGTCGACAAGCTTGTCGTTGGTATCAACAAGACAATGCCGCTCAGAGATCACCTCGGGCCATTTTGATCAAGCGATCCAATACGGCTTCACCATCGGCTCGCAGTGCATTGTGCTCATGTTCATTGGTGATCCAAAGCTTCGTATTGGGCACTTGCTTCGCCGTTTCCTCGGAGAATTCGCGCGGCACATACATGTCGTCGTAGTAAACCGCCGCTGCAATCGGCACGCGGTTTTTGCTGAGCCGATCAACATCGTAGAGCCTCGGCCAATCGGTCTTTTGCGCCAGAATCTCGGCCGCGGCTTTGAGCGGTTGCAGGCGGGGAAACTCATCAAACATCGATGGATAAATCATTTCGCCGGTGAAGAGTAAGGGGCCGCTACTCGCCAAATCAAATTCAGGAAACTCACGCAGGATTCGATCCGCTGACCATTGGCTTGCTGCGCCCTGCGTGTAGCAGGCTTCTTGCAGCAGTGCGTAGATCGGATGAGTCTCCAAAAACTGTTCGTGCTCAATCGCTTTCAAGAAATTCCAGTTGAGTTCGCGACCATTCGCACCTTCGACAAACGCCTCTTCAATCAAGTAGTGCAGCGGCTCGTAGCCATCGCTCATGCCAAAGGGCATGCCGAGTTGCATGAAGCGTCGCGCCGTCAATCGCGCACCGCCGGGCAGGCGGACGTCGTGGTCGCGGAGGTGTTGAACAATCGCTTTCACCTTGGCGATATCGTCAGGGTAACGTGCGTAATAACGTTCGTTTTTAGCTTTCACTCGGGGATAGGTATTTCGATACACGTCATCGGCCGAACGAGTGAGCGACGGAATGCCGCCGGTGATAAAGACCTCACGGAGCGCTTCGGGCGCAGTCGACAAATAATTCATCGCGCAGAAGCCGCCAAAACTCTGCCCGAGAATGCTCCACTGAGCGTCGCCGATCAACGCACGGCGAATGAATTCGGCATCGCGCACGATTTTGTCGGCGCGAAAGTGTTGGATGTAATCGGCCTGCGCTTTAGGTGAGCTGAAACGCTGCATCGTCTGCGCTGTGATCGGCGTTGACAGACCCGTGCCACGTTGATCAAGCAGCAACACGCGAAATTCTTGCAACGCGCGTTTGATCCAGCCGTGATTGCCCGACGGTCTAGGTGAACCCGAACCCGGCCCGCCTTGAAAAAACACAAGGTAGGGTCGCGCTTCGTTCTCGTTGCCCGGTGCGATTACTTCCCGAGCGAAGAGCTTGATTTTGTCGCCCTGCGGTTTGGTGTAGTCAACGGGCACATCGAAGTGATGCGCATTCAATACAAGACCGGGGATGGCGTGTGTGGTGGTGTGCATGATTCAAGTACTGCGAATTTGTAGGCTTGATTATTGCCGACTGATTGAATGACACGATGGATTGCAACCCTGTAGGAGCGGTTCCACCGCGATCGTTCAGCTTCGAGCGAGTTTTCGCGGTGGAACCGCTCCTACAGTCGCGGCGCGGCCGCACCACAGGACGAAGCGCTTAAACTCGATCCACTCTCTATTCGAACTTTTCAAATGTCATTTTCGTCGTTGGGTCTTTCGCCAGCACTGCTACGTGCCTTGGTTGCCAAAGAGTACGTGATCCCCACGCCCGTGCAGCTGGAGGCTATTCCTGCTGCTATCGCAGGCCGTGACGTGCTCGGCTCGGCCCAAACCGGTTCGGGCAAAACGCTCGCATTTGTACTGCCGCTCTTGCAGCGCTTGCAATCGGTCGCATCCAGCCAGCCACGTAAGGTGAAAGCGCTGATTCTCGTGCCGACGCGAGAACTGGCGGCGCAGGTCGGCGAAACGCTGCGAGAATTTGTCGCCCACTTACCGCATCCACCGCATCTGCCCAGTGCGCTCAAGGTGACTGTGGTGTTTGGCGGCGTATCGATCAATCCGCAAATGCTTGGCTTGCGAGGTGGCACCGATATCGTCGTTGCCACCCCAGGGCGACTGCTTGATTTGATCGATCACAATGCGCTCAAACTCACGGATGTCCAGACGCTCGTGCTCGACGAAGCAGACCGACTGCTCGATCTGGGCTTTGCCGACGAACTGCAGCGCGTCATGGCATTGCTTCCGTCGAAACGTCAAAACCTCTTTTTCTCAGCCACCTTTCCACGGGCGGTTGTCGCGCTTGCCGAAGCGTTGCTGCGCGATCCTTTGCGGGTGACGATCCAAGCCGCGCCCAGCACCACGCCCGACATCGAACAGCGTGCGATATGGGTCGATGCGCCGCGTCGTACGCAACTACTGCGGCATCTCATTGAGCAACATGCGTGGAAGCGACTGCTCGTTTTCGTCGCCACCCAACACGCCAGCGAAATCGTTGCCGAAAAACTTCGCAAAGCGCGTATCAACGCAGAGCCGTTTCACGGGGAGCTGAGCCAAGGCAAGCGCACGCAGGTGCTTGCCGATTTCAAAGCGTCTAGGTTGCGCGTGGTCGTAGCGACCGATGTGGCGTCTCGCGGTATCGATGTCGCCGAGTTGCCTGTTGTGGTGAACTTCGATCTACCGCGCTCCACCGATGACTATACGCATCGAATCGGTCGCACCGCTCGAGCTGGAGAATCTGGTGTCGCCGTGAGCTTTGTGAGCGCAGCGACTGAACCGCATTTTTGGTTGATACGAAAACGACAAAACCTAGAAATTCAAATCGAAACCATCGATGGGTTTGAACCCACAGAAACTGCGCCAGCCGCATCGCAAAACAATGGCGGCATCAAAGGCAAACGACCGAACAAAAAGGACAAACTGCGCGCCGCTCAGAGCCAATGAGCATCAGCGCATCGACACCTTAACGCTCGTAACGTTGCCGTTATTCGCCTCAGTAAAACGCACCCGTAACGCACCATCTAACGATTGGTAATCAAGCGCCGATCGAGCGCGAAGCACAACGCTAGCCGTCTGATCGATCTGCACCGTGGGCCGATTTGCGGTACCGCCAAAACTCATCACAGCGCCGTTTTTGAGCTCATACTCGCCGCGTACTGCCTCCAGCGCACGCTGCCGCTCTGCTCGCGGGAGTCGGTCTGCTTCGTCAGGCTGCAACGCAGACACCGCGACGGGTGCCACGGCGTAAGTCGGTGGCACAGAAGCAAAGCTGGCGGGCGCCAACGTGGCAGCCACCACAGCAGATAGGCCCGCAAATAGCCGTGTAAGCAATGAATTCGCGAATGACATCGTGTTCCCCTGAGCGTTGATGAAACGCCGCTCATCGAACGATTGCGAGCGATTGCGGCAAGGCGGATTGTTAACAAGCCGGCGGAGCGCGCCAAGGCCGAGGCGACGGCGCGTTTTTCGTGGCGACGAATAGCGGGGAACGGAAATTGCTAGTGCATGTCGCGTTTTCTTCACGAAGCGCGCGAAATTCATGCACAATCAAACGCAGTCACTGAACTCAGCGAAGGCTCGCAATGAAACTTTTGATCTTGGGTGGTACCGTGTTTTTAGGACGCCATATCGTTGAGACTGCTTTGGCGCATGGTCATGATGTCACGATGTTTAATCGCGGGCAACGCAACCCCGATTTGTTTCCCGAAGCCAAACGCTTAATCGGAGATCGAAATGGCGATATGAGCGCGCTCATCGGGCATTCGTTTGACGCGGTGATCGATTGCAGCGGGTACACGCCGGAGCAAATGAATCGCACTGCTGACGCTTTGGGCAGCAACGTCCCGCACTACACCTTTGTGTCAACCATTTCCACTTACGCGCGCTGCCCCGCCAACCGCATGTTCAACGAAGACGCCGAGCTTGATTCGGGCACTGAAGGTTACGGCGCACAAAAGGCGCGCGCTGAAGAAACCATCGAAGCGGCGTATCCAAATCGCGTGGCGCAAGTGCGGCCCGGTTTGATCGTTGGACCGCATGATCCAACCGGACGATTTAGCTATTGGCCACGGCGCTTCGCTGCCGCTGCAAGCGGCGCGCAGAGCGCCTCGGTGTTGGCACCCGGATTGCCCTCGCAATGGATTCAGTGGATCGATGTGCGTGATTTAGCGCAGTTTTGCGTTCACTGCGCTGAGCAGCACATCAGGGGCCGCTACAACGCCGTGACGCCCGCCCGAGGGCACACCTTCTCTGAGCTGCTCGATGCCTGTAACGAGATCACGCAAGCGCATGCCGATATCGTGTGGCGAGACGAAGCGACGCTGCTTGCTGATAGCGTGGCCGAGTGGACGGATTTGCCGTTGTGGATCGCGCAATCCAACGAAACCCGCGCGGGCATGATGCTCGCCGATTCCACACGAGCGATGAGCGCTGGGCTCGCCTTCACCCCGCTCATCGAAACGGTGCAAGCCACACTCGACTGGTGCGCGGAGTTTCCAGACGCTGACGCAGCCACGCGAATCAAAACCATTTCTCCGGAGCGGGAGGCGGCGGTAATCTCAGCGGCCAAGTTTGCGGCATAAGCGGCAACAAGCGATTGGCCGCTTGTAGGAGCGGTTCCACCGCGATTGGTAACAAGCAGTTTTATCTTCTAGCCGCATAAAATACGGCGCTTGGCGATCTTGATAGCGTTTTTTGAAAATGACCCTAATTACCATGCAGCCCAAAGAAATACAGGGGTATGTAGGTAGAGCTCAAAGTTGCTATAGGTCATGAAACATCGCCGTACAGCTATGAAAAGGCGAATCTCCTCGAATTCGTCATTCCCGCCCTTCGACAAGCTCAGGATAAACCTCGCTGCGCTCGGGCGGGAATGACGGAAAATCGAGTCGTGCAAAGTTCCCTACGTTTGAGCACCTGAGGACCCTCACCGCTCCACTCGCCTCATCCGTCCAATCTCTAGAGAAGCAATATGGAAAAATCATTTCTCGCCACGATGCTCACCGTCGCGGTTTCCGTCTTCATCGCTGAAATCGGCGACAAGACGCAACTGGCAACCATGCTGTTTGCATCTGACGGCAAAGCAAGCCTTTGGGCTGTGTTTTTCGGCTCGTCACTCGCGCTGATTGCTGCAGCGGGCATCGGCGTAGTGGCTGGTTCTGCAATCAGTCAATACGTGTCGCCGCAGCATCTAAAAATCGTCGCAGGCGTTGGCTTCATCGCCATCGGAATTTGGACTTTGGTTTCGCGTTAAAAGACCTCTGCACAACGTAGCGAGCGCCCGTCAGCCGAGGAAAAAGCGAGCAAAAAAGCGGAGCAACCTTGGGGTTGTGAGCATTTTTTGCTCGCTTTTGACGAAGGATCACGGGCGCGCAGTAGTTGTGCATAGGTCTTTTTAAAGGATTTCACGCATGATCACACCCGCCTACTGCAAACACTTTGCACGCTACAACCGCTGGCAAAACCAAACGATTTACGACGCCTGCGCGAAGCTCGACGACGTCACCCGAAAGCGCAACATGGGTGCATTTTTCAAGAGCATTCACGGCACGCTGAATCACCTGCTCGTTGGTGATCGGCTGTGGCTTTCGCGCTTTGATGGCGAGCCTAGCGGCGTCACCTCACTCGGCGAGTCGCTCTACGACAACTTCGATGAACTCCGACAACAACGCACTTGGACAGATGATCGCGCAGATCGATTTGTGTCGAACGTTGATCAACCGCATATCGACAGCGTCATCACCTTTCGGCGGCTGCGCGACAACGTCGAGATGACGCTGCCGATGCACATCGCACTCATGCAATTTTTCAATCACCAAACGCACCATCGCGGACAAGTGACGACGCTTTTGATGCAGTGCGGCGTCGATCCCGGGATCACGGATTTGCCGATGTTGCCCGGTGATTATTCGTCACCGATTTTGGGCGCTTGAACGAATTCGGTTTGCGCAAAATCCGTTTGGGTTGAACCGTCGTGAACTTAGCTCAAGAATCAATCGGGATCACATAGCGCTCCAGCTCGCGCTGAACCGCAGCATTCACATTCAAAAGCATGGCAGCCGACACCGATTTGTGCGTTGCGATAGCACGATGATGCTCGCGTTCAAACGTGTTGCCACCGTGAAAGGCGTAGGTAAAGAGCCACGGTTTCCCAGGCACTCGCGCAGTCTTTGCACCGGAAAGCACCAGCGCGTCTAAGAGCGCAGTGTCCTCGCCGCGTCGCAGATTCGGGTAGCGCGGCATGTCTTTGCGGCGGACCAGTGCGCTGCCCTGTACAACGTTGCGCGGGTAGCTCTCGCGAGTCCAATCCTCAACGAAGAGCTCTCGGGTATCGGCGAACCAATGCAGTTGCTGCGTCAAATAACACGCGGTTGAATCCGCACCAACGAGTGCGTCCACTTGCACCGCCAACCGATCAGGGTGAAACCGATCATCGTCGTCCCACTGACACACGAGCTCACCCGATGCGAGATCAACGCTTCGGTTGCGAAGCTCGCCGAGCGTGAGCCCTGCAGACACGCGCTCAATCCGAATCGACGTCGACGTCGACGAGTGCAAGGCAAAACTGTCTTGAATTCGCTCCACCTCTGCGCGACAAAACGTATCAAACCCGTCGTTCGCGTCGTGCAGGATCACGAGTTCCCGCGCTTCGTAGCGCTGCGCCAAGAAATCTGCAATCACACGATGCAGCATGCGCTCCCGTCCCGGCTGCGTGACGGTCAGGCAGCTGACTTTGAGTGGCGATGGGCGCTTGAGTTGATTCAATTGCAAGTGGCTAAAAATGCGTTGACATGGCGTTCATCCCATGGCGTGAGCGCTACACTGGGAAATTGATCGTTTGAACACAACACGCATGCAGGCAGCATATCTCATCACCTACCGCGCCGATCAGTGCTCGACCAGCGACGAGTCTGGTCATCGTCGGCGCAATTTGGAAACGGTCCTGACATGGTTGCAAACGATCGCGCCACCTTTGCAGCTCGATGTGATCGTCGTTGAGCAATCAAGCGTGCCCACGCTCACACCCGACATACTCAGCGGCGCTCGCGCGCTTCATGTTTACAACGCTGGGCCCTTCAACAAATCGTGGGGACTCAACATCGCCGCCCGGTACACGTCCGCACCGACGCTATTTTTTGGTGACGCTGACATGATCTTGCCCGAGGGTTTGCAGGCGGGCGCCGATCTGCTCGCCCAATCGATTGAGGTCGTCAAGCCCTACGATCGATTGATTGACTTGACCGACGCGCAGACCTTAGCGCTCGACGACGGCGAGCTTCCGCTCGCTCAGCTACAAGCGCGAGGCAGCGCAGATCGTTCGCATTTGGGGGAACACCTCGTGCTCGCTGGTGGCATCTTCGCGATCCGCGCTTCAACCTTTGCTCGCATGGGGGGCTTTGATGAGCGCTTCGTGGGTTGGGGCGGCGAAGATAATGCGATGACGTTAAAGATTCAGCGCCTGCGCCCGAGCGTGGTTCAACTGGAAGCCACGGCGCTGCACCTGCATCATCCGCGAGACCCAGCGACGATGACCGCGCATCAGCACTACGCCAACAACGTCGCGCTCCTTGAGCAGTACCAGCAGCTACCCGAAGCGCAGCTGCTTCGCTTGTTTGAAATTCAAAAACAAATGGCCGGCAATCCGAGTAAGTATTCGCCGAGCCTGCTCGCCGACGTCTGACCATGAACGATTTCACCCCGCCCATCGTGCAATCCGCCACAGCCCCGTTTGCATCGTCATCCGCTGCCCTCCTCTCAGCGCCGCCCCAGCCTGCCACTGTGCTGCTTGGCACGCCGGCTTATGGCGGAATGGTGCACACCGATTTCGTTGATTCGGTACTGCAATATGCGTTTTCTGGATTGAAATTCAATCTGATGACCATTGGCAACGAGAGTCTGATCACTCGTGCGCGAAACACCATTCTCGCGGCGTTTCACGTCCGCAAGCAATACACCCATTTGTTGTTTCTCGATGGGGATGTGTTGCTGCCCGCAGCGGGTTTGCAGCAGCTACTGTCGCACCAATGCGATGTCATCGGCGCCGCTGTGGCGCTCAAAGGTAGCAATCCCGATGGCTCGCGAATTTTCAACTTTGGCCGCAGTTTGGGTGAACGTGGCAGTCTGTACTTGACCGAACGTCTGGGCACGGCCGCTTTGATACTCTCGCGCCGCGCCGTCGATGCGCTCGTTGAAGACGCCATCGCGCACGGCCGCGCCTACAACCGAGCCAGCACCACGCGAGGCGACATGGATGCGCCTGTGCACTACGACGTGTTTCGCGTGGGCGTGGTGGGTGATGAATATTTGTCAGAGGATTTTTACGCGTGCTACACGCTCCGAAGGCTCGGTTTCGACATTCACGTTGACCCAACAATCGTGACTCGGCATCACGGTCAGCTGGCCGTTTAGCCACGCCGCCGCGCGCATCGTGCGAACGATTCGATACCACTCGCCGCTCGGTGGCGGCTACGGTCAAGCGGCGATCGCCTACGTGCGCGGCTTACTCAACGCCGGTATCGCGGTGCAGTGGGTGCCATTTATGTGGCCGCGTGCCGATCAACCGATTCAACTCCTCTCGGGGGACGCCATCCTCGCTGCGCTCGCCGCACGGCCTCACGGTCTCGATTCATCGCCGGGCAGCCCCGACGAAGACATCGCGGCCGTCGCGCGCGCCGCGAGTTCCGATGCCCCGACAGATTGCGTTGTCATTCACGCGCCGCCTGAGCAAATCAGCGCGCTTCGTTTGGGCGGCATCAGAACTATTGCCAATACGGTGTGGGAAACAGATCGTCTGCCGGCGCATTGGGTACCACTTTTGAATTCGGTGGATGCCGTGTGTGTGCCCTCGGCGATGAATGCGGAGGTTTTCGTTCGCTCTGGCGTACGTGCGCCGCTCTCTGTGGTGCCGCACATCCGCAGGACGCGCTGGAGCGAAATTTCCGTCGATCAGATTAACGAGCTTCGCGCGTCGCTCAGGCTTCGTAGCGACTGCTTCACGTTTTATTCGATCAACACCTGGGACATTCGAAAAAACACCGAAGCGCTACTTCGCGGTTTTGCACAGGCATTTAGTGCCGATGAACCCGTACAACTCATCCTTAAAACCGAAAGCCAAGGCTTCGAGCCGCGCTACCCGTTTCGCGTGAGAGCTTGCAACGATATGGCCGTTGAGGTCCTCGCCAGCGCAACGCGAACGCTGAGTCACCCCACGCCGTCAGTCTGCGTGTGGGCCGGTAGCGAATTGCCCGCCGCGAGCATCGATGCCCTGCACGAAATCGGCGATTGCTACGTTTCGGCCACTCATGGCGAGGGCTGGGGGTTGGGCGCGTTTGATGCCGCCACCTACGGCAATCCGGTGGTGATGACGGGCTGGGGTGGGCAACGCGATTTTCTGCCGCCCGATTGGCGCGGCGCGATTGATTGCACCCTGACCAACGCGCCGATTTGGCCCGCAAACCGCCCGAGCTATTGGAGCGATCAGCGCTGGGCTGCGGTGTCGAGTGAATCGATTGCGATGGCGCTGCGAAGGGCCTATGACGAACTTGAATCGCGCCGTGTTGAAGCGCTCAAGATTCAAGCGGGCATCGCTTCACAGTTTTCAGAGGCGCGTGTCACCACGATGCTATTGAAGGCGATCTATGGCTGAAGCGATAGCAACACCGATGAATCAGCCGCGCCGCGATTTTCATTTTGTGTTTGGCCTCAAGCCGCAAAATGAGCCGCTACACATCGCGTTTTTTCTTGCGCTCGAATCATGTCGGCAAACCAACGAACCCAGTGCGATTCATTTTCATTACCGAAACGAACCGCACGGGCCGTATTGGGATCGCATCAAACCGCATCTCACGCTGCACAAAGTGACGGGCTCAATGCTTCTGGATTCGGCGCGATACCAGAGCAACGCCGAGGGTCGCTTTATCGTGGCCCAAGGCTTGAACTACGCGCACGAAGCCGATGTGTTGCGGCTCGAAATTTTGCGCGATGCGGGCGGCTGCTATGCCGATATGGATACGCTGTTTGTGCGTCGCTACCCCGATCAATGCTTCGAACACGAGTTCGCCATCGCTGAGGAAAATCCGCTGCCCAATTCGATGGGCATCCTCGCGCCTTCGCTCTGTAATGCGGTCATGTTTGC
Organism: Betaproteobacteria bacterium; assembly: GCA_013298455.1. Lineage (GTDB taxonomy): Bacteria > Pseudomonadota > Gammaproteobacteria > Burkholderiales > Casimicrobiaceae > Casimicrobium. The sequence goes on from JAAFHR010000029.1 coordinate 10,544, forward strand.
CAAACCTCGCTCAAGATTCATCACCCGTTGGCTTGATGATTTACCGCAGAGCTTTGATGGCAGCTGGTCGGCGCATTCGTGCCAAGCCGCAGCACGGTTGGCGCGCTTCGCGCCTGATGAAGTCAGTTTGCTACCGTGGGCGTGGTTCTACCGATTCGGCGTGTCGCGCGCCGCACTGACCAACTTGTTTGAACGAAACGCGCCAGTTCGCCACGACGTAATGAGCATTCACCTGTGGTCGCGTTTGTGGTGGAGCGAGGCGCGGCGCGACTTCAGCGATTTCAACGCCGAATTGATGAGCGAAGCGCACATTCGGAGCGTGGACACCACCTACAACTGCGTAGCGCGCCGCTATTTGTAAATTGCAGCTTTGTGGTCGAAATCCATACTAAGTGCGGTGTTCAGATCATTTAGACTGCTTTTTGCTAAGTAGTAAAAGTGTTTCCATCGCCAATAGCCATAAAGGTTTTCAATAAATAGTTGTTATGTTGACGCAATTCGACCGCCCATTCCGTCTCAACTCATTGGAATGATTCGTTTATTGCTCGGTAGGCTGTTGCATCCGAATGCTTAAGGTATTTGAGCCGCACAACAAAGCAATAGACAAATCAGACAGGTCTGAATAACATTCGTCAGCGTTCGAGTTTGTCGCCGTTTAGGTACAAACCACACTACAACCCACTCCGGAAGTCACGACATGACATCGCCAAAAGCCCCAAGCCCGCCGCTCGCACACGTTCCGGCGCCGGCACCCGCGACGCTCTACAAAGCGCTCGCCGCAGCGGGCATGCTCTCGCCGCTGATGGCGCATGGGGCCGTGGTGACCGTCAACACACTGGCGGAATCAGCGCCCGGCGCGTGCGGTCTCTTAGACGCGGCGCGTACCATCTCAACCGGCGCGGCATCAGGCGGCTGTGTGCCAGCTGGCGCGCTCACAGCCCCCAACACCGTTAACTTTGCGCCTGGGCTGAGCGGCACGATTTTACTCAGCGGCGCGCACACCGCGAACTACGGCGTTTACTTCAATGCGTTTACCAACCTGTCGATCGTGGGGCCGGGGGCAAGCACACTGGCAATTACGTGCAACAAGTCGGGCATCACGGGCGCCATCGGTATCGAGCATGGTGCCAGTGCCAACGTCATCTCGGTCTCCGGGCTCACTGTGTCCAAGTGTGCAGTGGCCGAAAACGCTATGCTCATCTCCACAGGCGCTACCGGCAATGCGGCAAGAATCGAAGTCTCGGACATGTTGTTTATCGACAACTCCAGCGACGGCGGGGGCGCACTGCGCACGCAGGTTCGTGGGGACGTGACGGTACGAAATTCCACGTTCACGCGAAACAGCGCAGCCAACAGTGTTTCAGCGGTCAATATCTTCGCCGTCGGCACGGTGCAGCTACACAACTCGACGATTAGCGACAACAAAGCTGCAGGTTCTGGGCCGGCGATCCAGCTGATTGGCTCCGGCACAGAGGTTGATCACTCCACGATCGTCTACAACACCTCTGGACCAGACGCGGCGCTATTCTATGGAAACAACTTGTTTGAACGACGCGTCGGCCAAAAGGCCGCAGAAGTTGGCATCAACAAACTCTCCAACTCGATCGTTTGCGGTAACAGCGCTCTGGATGCTCGATCAGCAGGACAAAGCATTGCGACGGTAAACAATTGGTTGGGCAACGCGGTGCCCGTTTCGAGCTTCGTGGGCACACCCAACGTGATGGGCTGTAGCGCGGCTTCGCTCAGTGGCAACCTTGGCGCACTGAGCAACAACGGCGGAACAACGCTAACGCACGCCCTCCTCAACACCGGCTCCAACCCCGCGATCAACGGCGGCCAACCCACCGCGCCCGGCTTGGGCTCAGATCAACGTGGCGCAGGATTCCAACGTATCGTGGGCGCTGCCAGCGACATCGGTGCGTTTGAGTTTGGCGCAGGCATCACGGCGGTTGAACCCGCAGTCGCTGTACCTACCGTGGGCGCGGCAAGTTTAGGCGCGTTGTCCCTTGCGCTCGCAGCGCTCGGCATGCGTCGTCGCAAGCAAACCAAGTCAGAAAAGTAGACCGCGCGGCTACGCGCCGTAGCTCAAATCGCGCGCTTTTCCCCAAAAGATTCGGTACACAAAAATTGTGTACCCGATGATCGCGGGCAAGGTGATCGCCGTGCCAACGGCGATGATGATGAGTGAGCTTGTGGCGCTGGCCGCTTCCCACACGTTCAAGCGATCAATCACGATGTACGGGTAGATTGAAAACGCCAAGCCGAGCGTGGCTAAGAGCAAAACCAACACAGTTGCAGCAAACACGATCCAGCCGTAACCCGCATCCACAATGCGCTGCCGCGCCGTGACGTGCCACAGCGTCAACACCGCAGCGAACGTGATCAACGGAATCGGCAACAACGCGAAGAAATCGGGCAGGCGAAACCATTTGTTGAAAATCGTTTCGCTCACCAACGGCGTTGCGATTGAAATCGCCGCGATACCGATGGCAAACGGAATGGTTGCGTGCCTCGCCCAGCGAAGTGCCCGCGCTTGCAAATCGCCATCGGTTTTCATAATGAGCCAGCCCGCGCCCAAGAGCACGTAGGTCGCGGGCACGGTGAGCGCGATCAGGGCGTTGAATGCGAGCGTCAAAACGTCAGTTCGAAAACTGGTGATGTAACTACCAAGCATCCAGCCCTGCGCCGCCGCAGCCACGAACGATCCCAGCACAAACATCCGATTCCAAAACGGCTTCTTGGCATCACCCGCTTTCATTCGAAAATCAAACGCCACGCCGCGCATCGTTAAACCGAAGAGCATCACCGCAATGGGCAAGTAAAGCGCCGTCAAGATGAGCCCATGCGCAAACGGAAACGCGATCAAAAGGATTCCAACGCCCAGCACCAACCAAGTTTCATTGGCATCCCAAAACGGTCCAATGCTCGCCACCATCAAATCTTTTTCAGCATCGCTCGCTGCACGCGGCAGTAGCATCCCCACCCCCAAATCGTAGCCATCCAAGATCACATAAGCGAGCATTGAAAGGCCCATCACCGCCATGAAAACCAGCGGGAGGGCGGTGTTTAGAAATTCCATGGTGTAGCTCCTAAAAAGTCTCTGATCCAGCAGCGAGCGAGGGCGTTTGGTTCCCTCTCCCGCGGGCGGGAGAGGGTTAGGGTGAGGGTGCTGGTTGCGAAGCGAAGAACATGGCTGGCAAAACCTTGTCATCAAGCTCCCCAAACAAACATCACTCTCACGCAACTCCACCCTCACCCCTGCCCCTCTCCCGCCTGCGGGCGAGGGGTTCTAGCCGTCGGAGCCACCGGCAAACTCAACGCCTGTCCACGCGTTGGCTTTTCAGCCAAACGCTTCACGACCGCCACATACGCGATCAACAATCCAACATACAGCAGCACGTAGGCAATGAAAGTCGATGCCACCATCCCCGCCGAGTGTTTCGCGACCACATCGGCCACCGCGAGTTCGCCATAAACGATGTAGGGCTGACGTCCAATCTCGGTGACGTACCAGCCAGCAACCGTCGCCAGCCAACCCGAAAACACCATCAACGACAACACAATCAAGTACGGTTTGGGCATCGTGCTCGGTGTGCGTTCGCGCAAATACCAAACGCCCAACCAACTTACAGCGAGCATCAGCATCCCTGTGCCCACCATGATTCGAAATGCCCAAAACACTTGCAGCACCGGCGGATGTTTGCCTGCGAATTCGTTGATGCCCTTCACCTCGCCGTCGAGCTCGTGCGTCAACACCAAGCTTGCGAGCTTTGGAATTTCAATCGCGTACAAATTGCTCTGTGTCGCCTTGTCTGGGATGCCAAAGAGTACGAGCGGCGCGCCTCTCTCGGTCTGCCACAAACCCTCCATCGCGGCGATTTTTGCGGGCTGATGTTTTAGTGTGTTGAGGCCGTGCATGTCGCCCACAAAAATTTGTACGGGGATCAAGAGCGCCGCTGCGATCAATCCGGTTTTCAGCGCGCTGTGTGTGGCAGCGGAATCCACTCGCTTCAAAATTTGCCAAGCGCTCACACCCGCCACGAGAAACGAAGCAGTGAGTCCGCTAGCGATCAACATATGTGTGAAGCGATACGGAAACGAGGGGTTAAACACAATCGCCAACCAATCGGTCGCGTAAAACTTGCCGTTGATGATCTCGAATCCGGCGGGTGTTTGCATCCAGGAGTTCAAAGCGATGATCCAAAACGCGCTTATCGTGGT
>JAAFHR010000290.1 GCA_013298455.1 Betaproteobacteria bacterium
ATTCAAATCGTCAATCACATTGATGCCACCGACAAATGCAACCCGTTGATCGATCAGCGCAAGCTTTCGATGCATGCGCCGAAGTCGTGATTTGCGAAACGCAAACGGATTGCGCTCGGGGCGAAACACCCGCACCATCACACCGCCTGCGCGCAGCGTTTGCTCCAGCGAACCGATGTGATCTTTGGAGCCAAAGCCGTCAATCACGAGTTGTACGGTGACGCCGCGTGACGCTGCCGCGATCAGTGCTGCGGCAACGACTCGACCCGTTTCATCGTTGGCAAAAATGTAGGTTTCCAGATTGATTTCACGCGCTGCTGCGTTGATCGCATCGATGAGCGCAGGAAAATATTCGCGTCCGGAGCGCAGCAATTCAACGCGATTTCCGGCAACGAAACGCTCGTTCATTGGCGGGGTTTTTTGAGCGTCAAATGCGTCTCCAGCGCGGCATGATCGGAGAGCTTCGCCCATTCACGACCACGATGCACTTGCGCCTTGTTGACTTCAAATCCACGCACATAAATTCGATCCAGATGAAAGATCGGAAGCCGCGCGGGAAAGCTTCGTGCAGGACGGCCGTTGGCGGTTTCGAACACTTCGTGCAGATCGAGTTCGCGCAGCGGTCCGCCCGCGCGGTGCCGCCAATCATTGAAATCGCCCGCGATGATGAGCGGTGCATCACGCGGCACCAGCGCATCAATTCGTGAACACACCGCATCAATTTGCTTCACGCGACTTCGGCCAAACAAACCCAAATGCACGCACACACAATGCAGTCGTTCGGTCGAACCCGGCAAGCTCATTTCCGCATGCAACAAACCACGTTGCTCGAAACGATGCGATGAAATGTCTTGGCGATCCGCGCTCAAAATCGGCAATCTCGACAAGATCGCGTTGCCATGATGGCCATGATCGTACACCGCGTTTTTGCCATATGCACTCACCGGCCAATGCGCATCGGCCAAGAATTCATGCTGCGGACCGGGCGGCCAATGCGCATGATTGACCACGTGCCGCTCGTTGTTGCCAACCACTTCTTGCAAAAACACAATGTCTGCGCTCATCGTTCGGAGCCGTTCGCGCAAATCGTGAACGATCATGCGATTGTTGAAGTGCGAAAAGCCCTTGTGAATGTTGTAAGTCGCAACAGTCAGCGTCGGGGCAACAGATTGAGCGCGGGGCGCAGGGGGCGACATCAGAGAGCGATCTTAAAACTCGGCAACGATTGATGTTTTAGCGCGTCGTTGTGAAATCAATGCGGGGAAGCACGGGTTGAGACTTCATCAATAAGCTTCTTGTTTAAACGTCTTATTTTTATTGGGGCTTGGCGCATATTTATTATTTTCCGGAAAACATTCAAAACGATACGTACCCCAGTAAAGGAAACGCTTACATAAAGTAAGTTGTTCGGAGCAATGCGCTTGTTTCAACAGCACGAAACTTCGTCAAAAAATCGAGCGTTTGGTGATCGTCGTAAACATCTCTAAGGCCAGCGAACCGGCATGGCTATTGCCGCTCGGCTCCAAGCCGGGCGACCAAACGCAGATGCCGCATTCGCCGGGCAGAATCGCCACGATGCCGCCGCCAACGCCGCTTTTCGCAGGCAAACCAACGCGAAACGCGAAGTCGCCCGCCGCATCGTAGGTGCCACACGTGAGCATCAGCGCCGACAATCGCTTGGCCGAACTCGCATCGATCACCGCCTCGTTAGTCCATGGATTCACGCCGCCGTTGGCCAAGAAACACGCCGCTTTGGCGAGCTCCAGGCAATTCATTTCAATCGCGCAGTGACGGCAATACGCATCAAGCACGTCGCCGACGTTGTTTTTCAAATTGCCAAAGCTTTTCATGAAATGCGCCATCGCCGCATTGCGGGATGACGTGCTGCGTTCGGACGCGGCTACCTTGCGGTTGTAGCCAATATCACTCACAGCAGAGAGCTTGCGCATGAAATCAACGAGCGCGTTTTCAGCGTTCACAAAGCGGCTCACCAGCATATCGGTCACCACCAACGCACCCGCATTGATAAACGGATTTCGCGGAATGCCGTTTTCGCGCTCCAGCTGCACCAACGAATTAAACGGATTGCCCGAAGGCTCGCGCCCCACGCGGCTCCACAGCGAATCGCCTTCGCGCTGAAAGGCGAGCGTCAGCGCGAAAAGTTTTGAGATGGATTGGATCGAAAAACGCGTTGAAGCATCGCCCGCAAGGTACGTGTTTCCCGAGAAATCCACCACGGCCATACCGAATTGATCCGCCCGAACGTTTGCCAATTCGGGGATGTAGGACGCGACCTTGCCTTCGCCCAATACAGGCTGAATGGCGGCGTGGATTCGGTCGAGGATGGGTTGGTAGTTCATGGGGGAATCGTAGCGGGTTCGTCAATTCTTGCGGTAGTGCTCACTTGGATTCCACGTAAATCCCTGTCATTCCCGCGAAGGCGGGAATCCAGACCGTAGTCGCTAACGTTACCCAAAAACACTGCAACGAATCGCGACCACGGTCTGGGTTCCCGCCTTCGCGGGAACGACAAATTCTTGAATTCAGCGCTTATCCAAAAACACGTTCAATTCCCGCGAACAAGCCAGCCGCTCCGCATCCACCTTCGCAGTCACAGCCGTATCAATATTGGCCAGCGAGTTCACCTGCCCCAATTCGCTCCACGAGAGCTTGGTGAACACCGCTTTCGTCGTGCAAAGGCAAGTCGCATCCGTCACCCCACGAAACGCTGAATCGCGATCAGCGGCAACACTTTGCGCATGACGAGCGCGAATGTCGTTGGCGCAGTTCGAAGCAAATTTCCGTTCAAACGCGTTGCCATATCGCGCATCATCCGGGTTCGCCGGGAATGCGAATCGTGCGAGTAAAAACAACGCCAAAGGCAGCAGCAAACCCACAATCGAAGCCTTGGATGTCAATACGCGGCGAAAGCCCAAGGCGATGGATTGAAGCAAGATGCGTAGGTAGAACATGCGGGAATGATAGGGCGCGTCGGTGCGGCTCGGGTTTCATTCGCCTGCTTCGCCCGGCTACTCGCAGCAGTCACACCGTTCGGGCTGAGCTGGTCGAAGCCTTGGTCACATGCCACCAACCCTTCGACAAGCTCAGGGCGAACGGGTGAGATGGCAGCGAAGTAGGTCGGAACTCGAAGAGGTTCCGACACGGTGAATGACTATTGAGGCACGTTGTCGGAACGCCTTCGGCTTCCGACCTACGGACTAATTGCTAATCGCTCACGGCAACGTCGATCCACCGACCGCGATGCAGGAATCGTGCGCCGGCCGCCGTTTCGGCGAAACCGAGCACCAGACCGTCGGTCCTCACGGCGATTGGCAGGTAATCATCGTGTCGTCTAGCAGCCTTTCGAGCGGCGCGAGCGCTGATGACCCACACGTACTCCAAATACTCTTTGCCGTATCCGGTTTCATACCAACCGCCGCTCCGCGCTGACTTCACAATCAAAACTCGCTTTGCAGCGTTGACAATGATGGTGTCATCACGTCCGTCACGGCTGCAGATAGCCGCCCATGAAAATTCGTTCGTCGAGAGAAATCTTCCCCGAACCACATTTCCAGATTTCTCATCAAGCCCGGTTTGCGGAATAGCGCATCTCTCTCTAATCAACACCTGCCGTACCCAGTTCGGAATGTCGGGAAACGCAGCCGCATCGATGTAGCGAATACCGTCATCGGCACGGATGCCGGGCAGATTTTTTGGCGCCTCTGTTTCGTCCGAAGCTTGAACTCCGCCAGAAGCGAGCAAAAGTGCGGTGGCGATGATCCGTAGTTGCATTAAACCCTTACACAATCCACAAAATACCGCTCCACGCCGTTGTGCTTTTCCATCACCAATCCATGCACATCGGTATCAAACCCTGGCAGCAGTGAATTGAATTCCTGCGCGAATTTCAAATACTGCACGATGGTTTTGTTGAAGCGTTCGCCGGGGATGAGGAGCGGAATGCCCGGTGGATAGGGCGTTACGAGCATGGCGGTGATGCGGCCTTCGAGCTCGTCGATCAACACGCGATCGACTTTGCGATGCGCTAGGTGTTCGAACGCATCCGACGGTTTCATCGCGGGCTCCATCGGCGACAGGTACATGTCGGTCGTTACGCGTGCGACGTCGTATTTGCGATACGCCTCGTGAATTTTCTGCGCTAGATCGCGCAAACCGACCTTTTCATATTGCGGATGCGCCTGCACGAATTCGGGCATCACACGCCACAGCGGTTGGTTCTGATCGTAGTCCATTTTGAATTGCTGGAGCTCGGTGACGAGCGAATTCCAGCGGCCTTTGGTGATGCCAATGGTGAACATCACAAAGAACGAATAGAGCCCCGTTTTTTCAACGATCACGCCGTGTTCTGCGAGGTATTTGGTGACGATGGTCGCCGGAATGCCTTGCGCAGAAAACTTGCCGTTGATGTCGAGCCCCGGCGTGACAATCGTCGCCTTGATCGGATCGAGCATGTTAAAGCCGGGTTCGATCTTGCCGAAGCCGTGCCATTTGTCGGTGGGCTTCAAGAACCAGTCTTCACGATTGCCTGCGCCTTCGTGCGCAAACTTCGTGGGCCCCCAGGTGGCGAACCACCAATCCTTGCCGAATTCTTTGTCTACCTTCGCCATCGCACGACGGAAATCGAGCGCTTCGGAAATGCTCTCTTCCACGAGCGCGCCGCCGCCGGGCTGCTCCATCATCGCAG
>JAAFHR010000291.1 GCA_013298455.1 Betaproteobacteria bacterium
AAACCGAAATCACATTTCGTGCACGCGAATTTCTTGTAGTTTTCTTTGATTTGACTGCCGCACTTCGGGCACGGCGTTTTCAAATCCGAGAAATCGCCGGGCACGGTGTCGCTCTCAAAGCCCTTGGCTTGTGCGACGATGTGTTTGGCCATATCAACAATTTCGGCCATGAATTTTTCACGGCTGATTTGCCCTTTTTCCATTCGCGCGAGCTGGGTTTCCCAATTCGCGGTGAGCTCGGGCGAGGTGAGCTCGGGCACTTTGAGCCCGTTCAGAAGCGTGATGAGCGAAAACGCCTGCGGCGTGGGTTTGAGCGCCTTATCTTCACGAATCAAGTACTTTTGAATGATGAGTCCTTCGATGATCGAGGCGCGAGTCGCTGGCGTGCCCAAACCCTTTTCGTTCATCGCGGCGCGCAGCTCTTCATCGTCGATCAGTTTGCCTGCGCCTTCCATGGCGGAAAGAAGCGTGGCTTCGCTATAGCGCGCTGGCGGTTTGGTGACGAGTTCTTTGGCGTTGACTTCGCTCGCTTTGGGCTTTTCGCCTGCGGCAACGGGCGTCAAATTGCCGGTTTCTTCGGAATCCACTTCCTTGCCATACACCGCGAGCCAGCCGGCGTTGACCATCACCTTACCTTCGGATTTGAACGCTTCGCCTTCAACCCGAGTGATTCGCGTGGTTTGCTGAAATTCTGCGGCCGGGAAAAACACCGATAGGAAACGCTTGGTCACCAAATCGTAGAGTTTTTCTTCGAGCTCGTTGAGCGTTTTCGGCAGTTGCAGCGTGGGAATGATCGCGAAGTGATCGGAGATTTTGGAGTTGTCAAAAACGCGCTTATTCGTTGGACGAATGTACTTTTTCGTGCGGATTTCGCGGGCGTGAGATCCGTATCGGTTCGTTTCTTCGAGCACTTGTAAGGTGTCTGCGACCGTCTTGACGTAATCCTCTGGCAGCGCCCTCGCGTCGGTTCGCGGATAGGTCAATACTTTGTGTTTTTCATAGAGCGACTGCGCGAGTGATAGCGTGGTGCGCGCGGAGAAACCAAAGCGGGAGTTAGCTTCGCGTTGCAAACTCGTCAAGTCGTACAAGAGCGGCGGCGCCTGAGTGGTGGGTTTGCTCTCCTCCTCAACGATGCCAAGTTTGCCCAAGCACTTCGCCGCAATTGCCTCGGCACGTGCTTTGCAATCCGATTTTTTGGCATCGGCTGAATCAAACAAGCGCTCAGCGCGAGCATGTTCATCGTCGCCTTTTTTGAATTTTTCGTCAAACCAACGACCGGCGTATTGTCCGGCTTTCGCATCGAACGTGCCGTGAATTTCGAAGTACGTGCGGGGGACAAATTTGCGAATGCGATCTTCGCGCTCCACCATCAATGCAAGCGTCGGCGTTTGCACGCGACCCACGGTCGTCAAATGAAAGCCACCGCTTTTGGTATTAAACGCCGTCATGGCACGCGTGCCGTTGATGCCCACGAGCCAATCGGCCTCGGAGCGGCAACGCGCGGCGTCGGCAAGTGGCAGCATTTGCTCGTCGGAGCGCAAATTCGCAAACGCATCGCGAATCGCACCTTGCGTCATGGACTGCAACCAAAGCCGTTGCACAGGCTGCTTCGCTTTGGCGTGCTCTTGAATCAAACGGAAAATAAGCTCACCTTCACGCCCGGCGTCGCAGGCGTTGATGATTTTGGTGACGTCTTTTCGCTTGATGAGGCGCGTGAGCTGGCGCAAACGATCGGCAGTCTTCTCGATCGGCTTCAATTCGAAGTGCGACGGAATCACCGGGAGTTTGGCAAACGTCCATTTGCCGCGCTTCACTTCTTCGGTTTCGGGTTCGCCAATTTCCACGAGATGGCCGACCGCCGACGAGATCACATACTGCTCGTTTTCGAAATGATCGCCGTCTTTTTTGATGTTGCCAAGCGCCTTCGCAAGATCACTTGCGACCGATGGTTTCTCGGCAATGATGAGTGTTTTCATTTTTTTAGTTTAACCACAATTGGAGCTGTGACTTGTTTCGTCGGTGTGACGCTGATGTTAGCGGCGCTGCCAAAGTCCGCCTGTGAGCTGCTCGGCGCCGCCAGCGAGTTCGAGCAAGGTGAGCTCGGTGACGACTTGTTCAACGGTGAGTCCGGAGCGCGCGACCAAGCTGTCGACATCCAGCGGATCGTGTTCCAAGAACTTAGCGATACCGCTCGCTTCGTGCGAAGCGCTCGATGTGTTCGCGTTTGTTATGCCGCTCTCATTTGTGTTGAGCCGAAGTTCCTCGAGCACGTCCTGTGCTGTTTCGACAAGCTTCGCGCCTTGCTTGATCAGGTGGTGGCAGCCTTTGTGAAACGTCGAGTGAATCGAGCCGGGGATCGCGAATACCTCGCGACCTTGCTCACCCGCCAACCGGGCGGTAATGAGTGAGCCCGACGCCATCGAGGCTTCGACCACCAATACGCCTTGAGACAAGCCAGAGATGATTCGATTACGGCGCGGAAAGTTTTCGGCAAGCGGTGGCGTGCCCAGCGGATATTCGCTCACGATCAAACCGCGCTCTACGATGCTGTGGGCGAGCGTTTTGTTGCGCGCTGGGTAGACGCGATCAATCCCGGTGCCAATCACGGCGATGGTGCGTGCTTTTGGATTCGCTGCTCGAAGCGCGCCCAGATGCGCCGCCGCATCGATGCCCAGCGCTAAGCCCGACACCACCGTCACACCCTGTTCGGCGAAGCTTTGAGCGAATGCTGTAGCGGTATCTGCGCCGCCCTGCGAGCAGTTTCTTGAGCCCACCATCGCGATGGCCGGTGAATCGAGCGCGTCGAGCTCGCCTTTGGCGTAGAGCACGAGCGGCGCATCGCCCGATTCCAATAGCGCTTTTGGGTAGCGCTCATGTGACCAAGTGAGCAAATGGTGCGTCGAACTTTGGTCGATCCACGCGATGGCCGCTGCCAGTTTTTCGGCAGCTGCCTCTGGCAAAGGGGCTTTGAGCGCACGAGCTGCGGCTGCGCCGACGCAAGCCGTGAGCGCGGCTTCGTTTGCGCTAAAGACCGCATTGACATCGCCCATTTCGCTGAGCAACTTGTGCGCGCTCCGAGCGCCGATACCTCGGGTCAGAGAGAGTCGAAGAAACGATTCGTCGTCGGGGGAATGCGGCATGGAAACGGGGCTAGATTGATGCGACAGAAAAGCGAAGGGCACCCGAAGGTGCCCACATCGCAAGGTGTCTCGGCGAGGGTTAGGGGTTTCGCAGGCTGTAGCCCGCACGCACCGATTCTTGTCCGGTGTTCATCACCATGCCGTACGAGATGTTGTCGAACACTCGGTAGACAAACACCAACCCAATGCGCTCTTCCGGCACGGCCAGTGTGACGGGCTCGGCGTTGGGTTGCTTGGGCCAGCCGGGAATCAGGTTCAATGGAGACTCTTTGTAGCGCGGGTTGGCAAACACTTCTTTCGGTTTGTACGCTGCCAGCACATGACCCACTTCAACGCCGTGTTTCTTGCCGCGGTTGAGTGTGACGACGTTGGTTTTGGAGGCCTCTGACACGCCCGACGGCAAGGTCATCACCACCGCATCAATGTTGGCCTCGGGCGCACGCGGCACGTAGCGAACGACATCGGTTTCCGATGCTGGGATCAAGTAATCACCCACCAAAATTTCTTGGCGAACGCTGACCACTTCGAGCTTTGCGACCTCGCCAGCCGTGAGCAAACGTGCGTCACCCAAGTAGGCGGCTTCGTAGCCAATAATCTGCGGATCAGGTTCGTTGTGGCGGAACAAATACCAAGGGCGCGGCGGGATGGACGGATCCTTGAGCTCACGACCTTTGCGATAGACGTTAAACACTTTGCCCATTTCGGGCTTCAGGCCAACGCTGTAGAACACATCGTTCGTTGAAAACGCCACGTGTTCGCCCACGGCCCGAACGATTTGCGGATTACTTTCAAAGGCTTCAGCGCCGATCACGATGTTTCGTGAAAGAAACGGCTCGATGTCTTCGGGGCGAATGGTTGGGATCGCCTGTGCCTCACGCGCTTCGGAGCGGATGGTGGGCGAGAGGCGAACGGTGTCCCGAGGCCCAGCACCATTCGGGTCGATCATCAAACGTGGTCCGCCTGCAGCATTGCGATCAAGCACCACGACTTGACCGGGATAAATCAGATGCGGATTTTTGATCTGCTCTTTGTTCATGCGCCAGACTTCAGGCCAGCGCCATGGCTGCTTCAGAAATTTGCCGGAAATGCCCCATAAGGTGTCGCCCTTGACGACCACATGGCGATCCGGCGCGTTTTCTTGAATTTGCACGGGGGTGGCCGGTGCCTGAGCATGCGCCGAGAGCAATCCGCCAAACAGCGCCACGACCACCGCCATGCGTGCGAACACGCCGACCGCCGGACGATGGGCAGCGCGCTGGGGCGCTGAATTTGGGCTAGAAGCAAAGAGGTTCGTTAACATTCGTGTTCCTGGTGAGGGGCGAAACGGCTGCGCGCATTCCAATGTCATACGCATCCCGCCGACGACGATCGCTGTCCGCAAAATGCAATTATCGGGGTTGCGAACGTTCAGTTCGCCCTGACCTTGAGAAATTACATGAAGATTGTGCAACCAGCCACCTGATTTGGCAAGTAAATGGCGCTATTAACTATCCTTGAATACCCCGATCCGAGGCTAAAACGCATCGCCGCCCCGGTG
>JAAFHR010000292.1 GCA_013298455.1 Betaproteobacteria bacterium
CGAGGGCTAACAGGGCATCGGGAAGCTCGATTGAAGATTCTGTAGGTTGCGGCACGGACTTGGCGAACGCCTATGGCTTGGGGAGCAACGCCAAAGCGATTGTCAAACTCACCAGCGACGCGATGCTTGATAGCGCGGTGGCTGCGGTAACCGTGTCCTCATTCGTGCGGTAGCGCTGCGCAAACAAAAACGCGTTGACGCCCGTTGGCAGCGCCGCGCAGGTCACCGCCACTGCGGTGTAGAGCGGCGACAAACCCACCGCCCAGCACGCTGCAAACACCAACAGCGGATGTAAAAAATTCTTGATCACGGTGAATGTGATCGCTGCTCGTAAATGAGCGACCAGTTGCATTTTGGATAGCTGTGCACCCATCAAAACCAGCATGATCGGCCCGGCGGCGGACGCAAGAAACCCGAGCGGTTGATCAAACCAAGTGGGCAGCGGCCAGTTAGCAAAGCTCCACAGCAATCCCACAATGATCGGCAAGATCACGGGATGAATGATCGATGTTTTTACGACATGCAAAATGTTTTTCGCCAGACCGCGTTCGCCCGGTGTTTGGCGAGCTTTCCAAACTTCGAGCCAAATCGTTGCCGTGGTGATGATGATGAGCGAATGCAGCGCGATGATTGAGAGTTGGAGTTTGAGTCCAGCGTCGCCGTAGGCCAGCTTTTGAATCGGAATACCGAGCTGCACAGTGTTGGAAAACACGGCGGTGAGCCCCAGCACTATCGCGCCGGGCATGCTCTCGTTCCACTGATGCCGACAAAAGAGCGCCATCGCGAAAAACCAAACCATGGTTGCGCCGAAGTAGGTGGCCAATAGCGCTGCATCCGACGCATCAAATTTCGCCGTGGCCATCGACCGAAACAATAGGCAAGGCAGAAAGAGAAAAAACACCAAGTCGGAGAGCGCTTTGATGCCAGAGGCATCCATCACTCGCTTCCCCGCGATGTAGCCGGCGGCCACGATGATCGCGGCGGGCAGAATGACTTGGAGGGTCGAGAGCATCGCGCGGCGGCTAGACGCCAGTTTCTTCGTGCGGTGGCGTGACCAAGAGCTTGTCGACGCGTTTGCCGTCCATATCGACCACTTCGAACTTGAAGCCGTCATGCGACGCTGTGTCGCTCACCTTGGCGATCCGCCCAAGCTCTGCCATCACGAATCCGCCGAGCGTTCGATAGGCGGCGTCAGCCTCGCCCGGGAACGCCGTAACAGCGGGAAAGAGTTCGCGAAAACGATCGAGCGTCATCGCGCCGTCAATGAGCCATGTGCCGTCGTTGCGGCGCGTTGAATCGGAATCCGCAGCTTCGTCTTCATCGCCCAAGTCACCCACAATGGCTTCGAGCACGTCTTTTAAAGTGACCAAGCCCAAGACTTCGCCGTGCTCGTCTACAACGAATGCCATCGAAGCACGGGTGCGTTTGAACGTTTCGAGCACTTCAAGCACGCTTACCGTTTCGGGTACGTAGACTGGGTCCTTGCGAACTCGCTCGGGCATGAGCTTGCCGCTCTTGAGTTGATGCGCTAGCAAGTCGCCGGAATCGATGAGCCCGACGACATTCGACACGTCGCCCTTAATCACCGGATACACCGTGTAATCGCTTTGCTTGAGCAATTCCTCAGTGTCCGATGGGTCGGCTTCCAGATCAATGCAGACCATGTCGGCGCGCGGCGTCATGATGCGCTCAACGGTGTAATCGTCAAGGTTGAAAACGCGTGAAACGATGCGCGATTCGTTAGCCTCAAACACACCGGCCGACGCGCCTTGCTTCATTAAGCCTTTAATCTCTTCCTCAGTGACGGGCGGGTCGTCATTGTTGCCGCGTCCAAACGGTTTGACGAGCAGATCAGTGGTCGCCGCCAGTAAGCGCACGAAGGGCGCAGCGCCGGTGGCGAGCCAGAGCATCGGTCGCGACGCCCAGCGGGCAATGGTTTCAGGGTAAATCAGGCCAACGCGCTTGGGCACCAATTCACCGCAAATCAGCGACACCACACCGATCACGGTAATCACAATCACCGTGGCGGCTTGCTTCGCGTACGGTGCCGCAAATTCCCACTGCGCCAGCGCGCGCTCCAACGAATCGGTAAACGCGCTTTCACCAAACGCGCCCATTGCCAGCGTCACCAAGGTGATACCCGTCTGCACAGTAGAGAGCAAGCGCGTGGGCTCGGAGCCCAGCTTTAATGCGGCTTTGGCGCCTTTGTCGCCAGCAGCGGCGGCTTGTTCGAGGCGAATTTTTTTTGCAGACACCAGAGCGATTTCGCTCATGGCAAAAAGGCCATTCAGCAGAATGAGCCCGATAATGATTAAAACGTCCAAGGTCAGGCGAGGGGCTGGCTTGCGGGAAGCCGGGAGTGGCACTATAGCGCAATGGCGTTGATTTCTGATGATCGAGGGGTGAGCGCTGCCCCGACCGCCCAGACCAACAAAGTTTGGTCGTCGCTAAGGTCTGCACTGCAGGCGAACCGCCACAAGGATTTAGATAATCAGCGTAAATCTGCGCAATCTGCGTAATCTGCGTCAAAAATCAAGTCGCATCACAACCGAGTCGCCTCACAACAAGCAGAACCGCTCAATCACGAAACCCATGCAACCGCTCCAAACCAAACTCCCCAAAGTCGGCCTTACGATTTTCTCCACCATGTCAGCGTTGGCTGTGAAGCACAACGCAGTCAATCTTGGTCAAGGGTTTCCTGACTTTGATTGTGATCGCCGCTTGGTGGAGGCGGTCTCTGCGGCCATGCTTGCCGGGCACAACCAATATCCATTGATGGCGGGCAATGCGCTGCTGCGGCAACGGGTGAGCGACAAAGTGTTCGCACTGCACGGCGTGCGCTACGACCCCGCGAACGAGATTACGATCACCAGCGGTGCCACGCAGGGCATTTTGTCGTCGGTGCTCGCCATCGTTCGCCCCGGTGACGAAGTGATCGTGTTGGAGCCCTGCTACGACAGCTACATCCCGAACATCGAATTAGCGGGCGGTATTGCGGTGCCAGTGCATTTGCAGCACGGCACGTTCGAGCCGGATTTCGATGCAATCACCGCTGCGATCACTTCAAAAACACGAGCCATCATCGTCAATACGCCGCACAATCCGAGCGGCCGAACTTGGTCGCGCGCTCAGTGGGACGGCTTGGCCGAAATCCTTGCTGATCGAGACGTCTGGTTGATCTCAGACGAGGTGTATGAGCACATGGTGTTTGACGGCGCGGAGCATCAAAGTGCGGCACGAATCCCCGCGTTGAAAGACCGGGCGTTCATCGTTTCGTCGTTTGGAAAAACGTTTCATGTGACGGGTTGGAAAATCGGCACGGTGTGTGCGCCCGTCGCGCTCAGCAACGAGTTTCGCAAGGTGCATCAGTACACGGTCTTCACCGCTAACAGCGCGATGCAGCAAGGGATTGCGGAGTATCTGGCCGATCCTGCGCCGTACGTGAGTTTGCCAGCGTTTTACCAAGCCAAACGGGATCGGTTCGCAGGCGGTTTGCGACAAACAGCGCTTCGCATGTTGCCCTGTGAGGGCAGCTATTTTCAGAGCGTGAACTACGAAAATTTACCGGCTGTGCGCGACATGACGGAGCGCGAATGCTGCGAATGGATGACTACGGAAATCGGCGTTACACCGATTCCAATGTCGGCGTTTTATTCTTCGCCCACCGAACAAAAAACGATTCGCTTTTGCTTTGCGAAACGCGATGAGACGTTGGATTTGGCGTTGGGTAAGTTGGCGAAAATCACCTTGTAGGAGCGGCTCGCCGCGAATGCTCCGAGCGCGCAGACAGCTCCAAATTGCTGCTCAGACTGTTGGCGAAAGGCTTTCGCGGCGAGCCGCTCCTACAGCGCAGCCACCACCACCAACGCGTTGTACGACCCGTCCACTCGCTGGACTACGTTGCAAATCTCGGCTTCTCTGCCGTCAGCGAGCGTCACGACCTGCCCAGCGGCGAGCGCAGCAGCCGATTGCACCGTCGCTCGCTCCAAATGCCGCTTCACCGCGCCTCGGTAATGCGCTCGCGCGACCACCTCTTGCCCCGGATAGCAGCCTTTGGAAAAGCTCACGCCGCCTTTCGGAACGACCGTGTCCCAGCCAATCATTTGTGGCACGAACATCTCGTTGGTCGCGGCGGTGATTTCGGGTTGCAGTGCGTTGATGCCGACGTTGTTCCAGCGCTGCATGAAATCGGGGTTTGCCGGCGCAGCGCTTGCGGTGTCTTGCAAGCTGATCCAGCGCGAATGGCTCAAATCGATAGCAGCCGCAGCGGGTGCTTCGAGGTGCAGCACCGCCGACATCGTGGCGCTTTGCTCAATCACGACTTTCGAGCGCAGCCGAAACATCGTCAAACGTTTCGTAAAGAACGGTGCAACGGACTGATGCAGGACGGCCGCAAATTGCTCATCCGCTGCCCGAATCAACGCAAAAGTCGCGTGCAACCGACCTTTCGCGGAGCAGTAGCCCTGCCACTGCCAAGCGCCGACCGCGAGCGCGGCCACATCGTTGGTCAGCTGCGATTGCAAAAAGCTCAGCGCATCGACGCCCGAAAAGGTAACGACGACGTGGTCTGGGGAAGCAAAGCCGCTCATGAGAAATCCGGTCGAGGTGGCAGAAGTGATTGATTCCATTGTAGTTTTTGGCTAGATCCAAGAACTCAAGCGGTGAAAGTGCAAAAT
>JAAFHR010000293.1 GCA_013298455.1 Betaproteobacteria bacterium
ATCGAAAACGAATTCGGAGAAGAGGGCGTCGATAACGCGATCCTTGCCGAAAACTCCAAAGAGCAAATCGTTGAAATGAACAACGGCTGCATCTGCTGCACCGTGCGTGGCGATTTGATTCGGATTTTGAATAGCCTCTACAAGCGCCGCGCCAAGGGTGAATTTCACTTCGACCGCGTGGTGATCGAAACGACCGGCATGGCCGATCCCGCACCCGTCGCGCAAACATTTTTCGCCGATGAAAAAGTCAACGAGCGCTATTTGCTCGATGCGGTGGTCACCGTCGTTGATGCCAAACACGGCTTAACGCAGCTCAAAGAATTCACCGAAGCCCAGCAACAGGTGGCGTTTGCGGACCGTTTGCTCGTTTCAAAAACAGACGTGGTGACGGAAGACGAAGCCACGAAACTGATGGAGCGCTTGCGTGCTCTGAACGTGCGCGCGCCGATCACCAAAGTCAACTTCGGTGTCACGCCGATCAAGGATTTGCTCGACATTCGCGGCTTCAACCTCAACGCCATTCTGGAAATCCAACCCGACTTCCTAACGAACAGCGATCACGAACACCACGACGAAGTCGCGAGCTTCTACATCAAAACTGATCGCGCCCTAGACGTGCGAAAAGTGGATCGCTACATCAGCTCACTGATCAATTTGTACGGCGAGCAAATGCTTCGCTACAAAGGCATTTTGAATATCAAAGGCGAACCGCGAAAGGTTGTGTTCCAAGGCGTGCATCAAATGGCAGGTTTCGATTTCGCCAATGAATGGCCCGAAGATCAAAAGCGCGAAAGCACGGTCGTATTCATCGGACGAAAGCTCCCCGAAGCGCTGTTTCGGGAGTTGTTTGAGGATTGCTACGCCACGGCTGACACGCCGGAGGACGTGAAGGCGTATGCCGCTGGGAATGCCGCGTAGCTGCAATCTGTGGCGCTTACGTAGCCCACGTACGGGGCGCGGAGCGCTCCCATGCCGTTCGCCCTGAGCTTGTCGAAGGGCTGGCGGCGTGCCACCAAGGCTTCGACAGGCTCAGCCCGAACGGTTAAAAGCTCACTCAGCCGTAACGGTGCCCCGGTCTTCGCGGAGCTCGCAAGTCGCCTAAGCCTTTGGCCGTTTGTCCACCACCCGCTTCGCCTTCCCTAAGCTGCGCTCCACGCCACCCGGAGCAACGAGTTCGATCTTTGCTGAAACACCAATCAGTTCTTTGATTCGGCTGGCGAGTTGCTGTGCCGCAGAGTCGCGAATTTCAGCGCCGTAAGCGGCGTGTTCCGGGCTCACTTCAACGCGCACGGTGAGCTCGTCCAGATGCTGCGGTCTCGTAATTTCGCAAATGTAGTGCGGCGCGAGTTCGGGTTGTTTGAGGATCAGCTCTTCGATTTGCGTGGGGAACACGTTCACACCACGAATGATCATCATGTCGTCGCTGCGGCCGGTGATTTTTGCCATGCGGCGCATGCTGCGGGCGGTCGGCGGCAAGAGGCGCGTTAAATCGCGGGTGCGGTAGCGAATCACCGGCATGGCTTCGCGGCTCAAGCTGGTGAAAACGAGTTCACCTTCGCTGCCGTCGGGCAACACATCACCCGTGATTGGATCAATGATTTCGGGATAGAAGTGGTCTTCCCAAATTACCGGGCCGTCTTTGGCGTCAATGCATTCACAGGCCACGCCCGGCCCCATCACCTCGGAGAGCCCGTAGATATCAACCGCATCGATGCCCATGCGCTTTTCGATATCGGCGCGCATCGCGTTCGTCCAAGGCTCTGCGCCGAAAATTCCAACAGCGAGCGACGAGGTCGCTGGATCGATGCCTTGGCGCGCGAATTCCTCAGCCAGCGCCAAGCAATAGCTCGGCGTCACCATGATGATGTCCGGCTTGAAATCGGTGATCAGCTGAACTTGTTTTTCGCTCTGCCCGCCGCTCATGGGAATCACAGTGCAGCCTAATCGCTCAACGCCATAGTGCGCGCCGAGTCCGCCGGTGAAAAGTCCATAACCGTAAGCCACATGAATCAAGTCGCCCGCCTCACCGCCGCTCGCGTTGATGCTACGAGCCATTAAATCAGCCCACGTATCGATGTCGTTTTTGGTGTAGCCCACGACGGTCGGTTTCCCAGTCGTCCCGCTAGACGCATGAATCCTCGCCACGTTTTTCCGAGGTACGGCAAACATCTCAAACGGATAGTTATCCCGCAAATCCGTTTTCACCAAAAACGGAAACTTGGCTAAATCCGAGAGCGATTTCAAATCGCTCGGATGCACGCCCTTCGCGTCAAATGATTTTTTGTAATGCGCGACGTTGTTGTAAGCGTGGACAACGCTCCATTGCATGCGCTGCAGCTGCAGAGCGGAGAGCTCATCGCGCGAGGCGCGTTCGATGGGATGTAGCGGGGTGGGGGATTTTGTGGGCATGGTGAAGGAAGGACGAATGACGGAAGCAGATTGACGTGAAGCTTAGCGAAACCGCGCAAGTTCGCCCGGTAGTCGCAGCGCATCGTGAATTCGGTGACGGCGCACTGCTCGGAATGCCCTTACGATATGTTTGCGGCATAACCAACTGGGGTGGGGTTTTTGTATGAGATTGCACTTTGCCGCCCTGACTGCGGTAGGAATCGCGTCGTGTCTGGCAGCGGGCATTTCGCTGGCAGCCCCGCTCTGGACTGAGCTCGACGGTGCGCGCATCGCGCCGCTCGGAGAGCGCCAGATCATCCCCAACAAGTCGCGCACCATGGCGCTGAACTTCGTTGGCATGCGGCAGTTGCTCGAATCGGCATCGAGGGAGCAGGACGTTGCCGTACCAGACAGCAGATTTGAAGTCGAGTTGCCATTGCCTGAGGGTGGCATGGCACGTTTTTTGACCCAACCGTTAGAGAACCGAATCACAACGAATAGGCGCCTGCCTCGACGATTCTCCTAACTATCAAAAGTTCACCCAGCAAAGTGGATCGGCCGGGAATGACGAATCGACTCGCTAACAGATCAATCCAAGCAGAGCTAGCAGTGGTTTGTGCGCAAAGTCTGCAAACCGCTTGCCCAAGTAGGTAACGGAATCGTGCCGGGCGAGCGCAGATGCGCGGTTGTGTTTGTTGTCCGGCGACGCCGCATTAAAAAAGCAAAGCGACCCAAAGTTCTGACGCTCCGCGGAAAATCGGGAGCCCGCAGCCGCCACTAGTCTGCGAATTCGCGCGTCTACGGCGCAAAGCTTTAGCGGTTCAGTCCAATTTTCGCTCGGGTAGAGGCGGCGCTGATTCAGCGCCGCCTTATGCTGCCGGACTAACTGCGAACACTATCGCCCGAACTTACGGCCTCGCCCGCGCAGTTGGCGCAACCCGCACGCGCTAAGGCCGAGCGCCAGCATTGCAAGCGCAAGCAAATTGTCAGAGGGCACGGGAGCGGGTGGTGCGGCGGCGCCCACAAATCCGAGTCCGCCGCCAATCCCAGTGCCGAGACCGAGCGATCCGACCAACGTGGTTGCTGCCGTCGCCGGAACAATGCGATAGAGATTGCCGCTCGCGCCATCTAACGCGTAGAGCACGCCGTTAGCAGGGTCAAACGCAAGGCCGGGGTTATTGTCCAAGCTCGTCACGCCCGAGGTTCCCACGAGTGTCCAAGTATTCGTGCCCGGCGAGTAGCTGTAGAGCACGCCGGTTGATCGCACCAGTCCAAACACTTTATTGGCCGAGTGATCGCAGGCAAGCCCCTCGACATCGGCATTGGCCGGTGGAGACGCCAACGCCGCAATTCGAGCTCCAGTCGCCGGATTGATGCTGAAGAAGGCCCCGTTGAGGGCGCCGTAGAGCACATTCGCGTTGTTGCAAAACGCGAGCGCCTCCGCTCCGGTTGAGGTTATGCCAGCACCCGAAATTGGGCCGATCGTCGTCGCACCAGTACCGTTGACGTTAAACGAGACCAAGTTTCTGAATGAACTGGCGTACATGATCCCCGGATTGGGAGACTCGGTCGCCCCGAATGTGCTGCTAAGAAAGCCGGGAAGCGCGGCTACGAGCGTCGCTGCCCCTGTCGACGTGTTCACGGTGTAGAGCTGCCCCGTGTTGTCCCTCACAAAGTACAGCTGTGCAAACGACACCGAACTCCACAGTAAAAGCAGGCAACCCAGGACTTTACGCATACTACACCCCCCAATTTGATAAAAATGCCCTCAAACTATAGCTCATTGTCAGGAATGACGCCGTTCTGGCTAACTCCCTGTTATGTCTGGTTGTGCAGCGGTCTTTTGGCGGAGCACCGGCTCGCGACGTTGCTGACGCGAAACGGACGCGTCGCAGCGCTCGCGTTGAACCGCGGTCGTTCACAATCCGATACGCGCCACGGCTAACGTCCGCTGGAACAACGAAAACAACTGGGGGCGGGCTAAGCGCGGGCACTTTAAGCCGGGCGTTTGTACCGAAGGCTAAGCGTTTTCAACCGCAAATCGTTAGAACGATCTCAAGCTCGGCATTCGCGAATCACACCACCGCGTCAGAACTGCTACCGGGACGCCTGAATCAACTCGCTGGAATGACCTCACCCGAAATCCTCGCTGATTTACCCCGGAAGAGGGCGATGATGTCGCCACTTTGGTTGGTGAGTTTCACGTCGTAAACACCGGTTCGGCCTCGAACGATTTGCTCTACTGCGACGGCGACTAAGGTGTCGCCGAGCTTGGCAGGGGCGAG
>JAAFHR010000294.1 GCA_013298455.1 Betaproteobacteria bacterium
CGAAATTGACGGCGTAAATGCCGTCTTTGACGCTCTCGATGATGGATTTGGGATCTTCGCTGCCGCCCAGCATGTAGGTGTTGGTCATCCTTGGCATGGGTAGATGCGCGTAGCTTTCGCGGCGTCCGTTACCAGTCGGTCGAACACCCATCAGGCGGGCGTTCATGGTGTCTTGCATGTAGCCCTTCAGGATACCGTCTTCGATCAACACGGTGGCTTCGGTCGGCGTGCCTTCGTCGTCAACTGTGAGCGAACCGCGACGATCTTTCATCGTGCCATCATCAAGCACCGTCACGCCTTTTGAGGCCACACGTTCACCAATCCGCCCAGTGAAATTGCTCGAACCTTTGCGGTTGAAATCACCCTCCAGCCCATGCCCCACGGCCTCGTGCAACAACACGCCTGGCCAACCCGGCCCGAGCACCACGGGCATCACGCCAGCAGGGGCTGGGCGCGCGTCAAGATTCACGATGGCCATGTCCACGGCCTCATGCGCCCGTTTGGTCAAAAACGCCGTATCGAAACGCTCAAAGCCATACCGACCGCCGCCACCGGAGCGCCCCTGCTCTCGTTTGCCGCCCGCCTCAACGATCACGCTCACGCCGATCCGGCAGAGCGGACGCACGTCAGCGGCAACAACACCATCGGTTCGCAAAACAAGCACCACAACATGCTCACAGGCCAAATTCACCATCACCTGCGTCACCCTTGGATCACGGGCTCTGGCGATGGCCTCGGTTTCTTTGAGCATTGAAATTTTGGCGTCATCGCTGATGGCGCTCAGCGGGTCATTGGCGCTGTAGAGCGCGGCAGGTGCGCGCGCTGCCTGCAACGCCACGGTGCCCGACTGCCCCGCAGCGCCAATCGACGCCACCGTTTGCGCCGCCGCGTTGATCGATGCCAAACTCAAGTCACCCGAGTACGCAAACGCCGTTTGCTCGCCAGTAATCGCCCGAACGCCGACGCCCTGATCAATCGAAAAACTTCCACTTTTGACGATGCCCTCTTCGAGCGACCAGCTCTCGCTTTTGTTGTGCTCGAAATACACATCGGCAAATTCAACGCCGCGCCCACGGATCGAACCAAGCGTAGATTGCAACTGATTGATCGACAAGCCCGTCGGCGTCAAAAGCAGGGATTGGGCGGTTTGGAGCGAAGACGAACTGGTTTGCATTAGGTGAAAAAAGGTGGCGAAAAATTGCGGAAAAGTGGGAAATCAGTCAACGCGTGCCAACCGAAGGACGTAGTATCGCAAAGCGCGCCGATGCGGCGAGCGAACGCCGATTTGCCCGTTGGCGCGAATTGAACGTGTGAGCACTTTCCCGGTCGAATCGCTACGTGTTTTGCCCACCTTTGACGAGGAGTTTTTGCAATGATTCACGCATCCTTTTCCCCCAATTTAAGGCGCAGTGCGCCGTCGCGCACCAAAGCGCTGTGCGCCGCTGCATTCGCCGCGTTCGCCTTGGCCGGTTGCGCCACGATGACCGCCAGCGCGCCCCCACTCACAGTCGATCAACTCGTTGAGCGGGCAAAAAAGGGCGAGAGCACAGAATCCTTGCTGGCCAGCCTGCGCGGCTCACGCGAGCGCTTCACTATCGCGGGCTCCGAGTTCGCAAAACTCAAAGAACGCGGTCTGCCCGAGCCGGTGCTCGACGAACTTCAACGGCGCGAAATTCAAGCCGCCAAAGAGGACGAATGGCTCCGAAACGGAGCATTTGTTGATCCTTGGTGGCGTTTTGGATACCCGTACGGCGTTCGGTATGTTGTGTTGCCACCGCGGCCCATTCCAAAGCCGAAATCATAATAGCACTATTTGCCAGATAAAGCAGGCGTCAGGCTTTCCTACGAATTACTCTGCCAACCGAAAATACCTTCATTTCGTTCATTCTCCTCACCAAGTGGTGCTTACGCTCGATAAGCTGTGATAAGCAATAGCTGAAGATCGCGTCGCGTTTATGCAGTTTGATCGACGCGCCTGCACACCGCTGATGCCGCCAATCCGAGCGCCGAAATCAGTAGGAAAAGCCCCACTCCACCCAGCGTGGGCACCACTTTCGCCGTCAAAATCTCGTTGTTTTGCACATTGCCCGTACAAGCAAAGGAGGTGTTGTCGATCGACCAATTGGAGAAGGTTGTGTTGGTCGTTGCCGGGTTACCAGCACCGAGTGGATTGGCTGGGTTGATGGGGCCAAGCGGGCTGCCCCACCAATTGCAACCCAAATTGAGCGTGCCCTGCGCCGGTACGTTGCTAGCGGCGACTGCGTTGTTAACGAACTGATTGCCGGTGCCCTGAACGACAGCGACATTAGCGTCCGTTAAATCTTCGTCGTACACCGAAACGCCCGCTACGGTCGAGCCGGAAATGATGTTGCCGCCGTTCAAATTGATGGTGGAGCTTGCCACATCGCCCGCGAACGCCGCAGACACCGCGCCGCGCTGACCGCCGGTGATGGTGTTGCCGATCAAATTCAGGGTGCCCGTTTGCGCGCTCACGCCGACACGGTTGTTCGTTAAGGTGTTGTTAGTGACCGTGATGGGCGGCGTAGTGGCGGCGCCTGCTAGCAAAATGCCCACGTCGGACGAGCCCAGCGAGTTGCCGGAAATCGTTGTCGCACCGGGTTCAAAGAGCAAGATCGCCGTCGACCACGCTTTGTCAAAACCGGGGCCACAGTTGGTCGGGTTGCCGCATTGCGAATCGCTCACTGTGTTGTTGGTGATCGTGGCCGTTGCACCACGAGACACCTGAATGGCGTTTTGGGCGATGACCGGTGGCGGTGATTGTCCGATGATGGTGTTGCCACTCATCTGCACGTTAGTGCCTGTGCCGTCGGCGGTGATGCCGTTTTTCTGGAAGCCCACGATTGTCGTGTTGGACACCGTGCCCGTGGCGACCTGCGACGTAGCGCTCGAACCATAGCGAATGCCAGTACCGTTTTGGCAACCCGACAACGGCAACGGGGCATCACGCACATCAACGATTCGCCCGTTGGTAAAGGTCACACTTGCGCCACCACCGACAAACACGCCAAATCCGAGCGACGCGCAATTGGTCGAACCGGGCCCCTGCACTTGCAGGTTTTGCATCGTCACGGTTGCGCCGCCACGAATCAAAACGACCGCATTGCGATCTGTCGTCGTGGAGTTGCCCGATGGAATCACGCCGACGCGATCAGTCAGCACTGCCGGCGCTTTGATGACGGTCGTGCTAGCACCAGCCCCAGTTAGCGTGAGTGACTTGGTGATGTCGAGCTCTTGAACGTAGGTGCCAGCCGCAATGTTGATCGTGTCGCCGTTGGCAGCGGCGCCATGCGCAAACATCACCGTCGCGCAGGGCGACGCGAGGGCGCAGCTGCCCGCATCGGTGCCCGTAGGTGTCACGTAAAGCGTTGCCGCAATGCTCACGGCAGAAAAGGCTGCACTCGCTACCGCAGCGGCCGAAGAAAACATGTGTGAACGAATTAATCGCATAGAGCCCCCTTGAACAGCAAGCAGGATTGCCTGCTCGCTGGCAAAAAAATAGAACGTGTTTATCAGCCTACAACAGCGGCGAAAAAGTAAGAGCCACGCATTGTCTCGGTGGCATGCGTCGCGCTAAAGGCTCGGCAGACGAGCGGCGTGTTTGGATCCTTGCCACGCTCGCAAACTAGGAATAACCGGCTTCAGCCGGTTTTTCCGTGCACAATGCCAAACGCGTTACTTCTTCAAGTTATCGCGAATTTCGCGAAGCAACAATACGTCTTCGGGCGTGGGTGCTGGTGGCGGCTCGGCTGCATTGCGTGCTTTGTTCATCGCCTTAATCATCATGAAAATGATCCAAGCAAGGATCAAGAAATTGATGACGATGGTGATGAAATTTCCGTAGGCGAAAACACCGATGCCTGCTTTCTTGAGATCCGCGAGTGCGGTGAGCTTATTTGGGTTGTCACCCAGCACCACGAAGAGCGACGAGAAATCAAATCCACCAAAAATTTTTCCAACAATTGGCATGATGAGATCATTGACCGCCGAATCGACAATCTTGCCGAATGCGCCGCCAATGATCACACCGACGGCCAAATCGACCACGTTGCCCTTCATTGCAAAGGCTTTGAATTCATCCATCATTGACATAGTTTTCTCCTCTCCATTAAGTCAATCAATCAGGCAGCTAAACCGCCGCTTCCCCAGTTTCCCCCGTGCGAATGCGAACAACCTGCTCCACATTCGTCACGAAGATTTTTCCGTCACCAATTTTTCCAGTGCGCGCCGCCTTGATGATGGCCTCCAACACGCGCTCCACATCCCCATCGGCAACGACCAACTCAATCTTGGTTTTGGGCAGGAAATCGACGACGTATTCGGCGCCACGGTAAAGCTCAGTGTGGCCGCGCTGCCGACCAAAGCCTTTGACCTCGGTGACGGTCAGGCCGGTGATTCCCGCCTCGGCCAAGCCCTCTCGAACCTCGTCGAGTTTGAATGGCTTGATGATCGCTTCAACTTTTTTCATGGTTCATTCCTGCGGTTTCTTGTTTTATCAATGTTTAATCAAAGGTCAAGTCACGATTTTTGCTTAGCTAAACGGCTTCGCGCCAACCATTGGTGATTGGGTAGCGCCAATCTCGGCCGTAGGCGCGAGGCGTAACGCGTGGCCCCACGGGCGCTTGGCGACGTTTGTATTCGTTGATGC
>JAAFHR010000295.1 GCA_013298455.1 Betaproteobacteria bacterium
TTTCTTCGCTTGGAATCACGCAGACAACCCCATCTTTAGGAGAAAAGTATGTTTCCAGTTTTCGAACAAGTCGCTGAAATGAACCGCGCCTACATGGCCAACGTGTTGAAAAGCGTTGACGCTGCCGTGGCCTACGGCACGAAAGCCTCCGCGTTCGGCGTGAAAGCCGCCAACGAATTCGCCGCGTCAACCACGGCCGATTTGCACGCACTCGCCGCAGTGAAAGCGCCGCAAGATTTGGTGCCGCTGCGCGCTAAACAAATGGAAGAGAAAGCCGAATGGGCGACCGCCACGTCGCGTCAAGCCATCGACATGATGTCGGCCGCTCAATCAGAAGCCATGGCGTTCGCTGAAGCACAAGCTGCTGAAGCCGCCAAAGCGTTCGTTGCAAACCTCGACAAGCTCGCCAAAAACGCACCGCAAAACGTGCCCGGCGCTGAGTACGCGATGTCGGCGCTCAAAGCATCCGTTGAAACCTCAATGGCTGCGTTTGAAACCGTTGCCAAAGCAACCAAAGAAGGCGTTGAGTTTGCTGGTAGCCAAGTCAAAGCTGCTGCCAAGCCTGCTGCTGCAAAGCGCAAGTAAAGCGAACGTAAACGAAAAGGGCGTATCTCCTACCTACGCAGGTGGGGGCTGCGCGGAAGTAGCGCGGCACAATGCGAGAGACGTTGCTCAACCGACGTCGGCGCGAATAATCTCCCTCCGTGTCTCGCGTCCCTTCAAAGCCCCGCCCTGTGCGGGGCTTTTTCTTTTTCCTTCAGTGCAATGCTGCGTCGTACCGATTGAGTTCAGCGCGTGAGCGCCAGCCCTGTCGCTGGGTCAAACAGCACCAGGCGGGAAACATCGATGCTCACCGATACGGTGTGTCCGCGGATCGCATCGAGCGAATCGGGATGCAGCCGAGCCAAGGCTCGCACGCCGCCCAACGTCGTCGTCAACAAGATATCAGCGCCGGTGACCTCGGTGAGTTCGACCGGGACGCTGATCGATGCGACGGTCGGCGCAGCGGCGCGCGGCGCATCGGTGATGTGCTCAGGGCGCAAGCCGACGAGTACCGATTGCGAATCGCTCAGGGCCGTCGTGTAGCGCGCGTCAACGGGGAGCGCAACGCTTTGCGCCGCACCTTCACCCACCGTCATCACGGCCACGAAATCTGAGCCGCGTCGCTGCATCGTCGCCGGAATCAAATTCATCGGTGGCGAACCCATAAAGCCCGCGACAAACGTGTTCACTGGATGGTTGTAGATCTCGTTCGGCGCGCCGAATTGCTGCACCACACCGTCTTTCATCACGGCGATCTTGTCGCCCAAGGTCATCGCTTCGATTTGGTCGTGCGTCACGTAGACCGTGGTGATACCGAGCCGTTTGTGCAGCAGCTTGATTTCGCTTCGCATCTCAACGCGAAGCTTCGCATCAAGGTTTGAGAGCGGTTCATCAAACAAGAAAATCTGCGGTTCCCGAGCAAGCGCCCGACCCATCGCCACGCGCTGCCGTTGCCCACCCGAGAGCTGCGCGGGCTTGCGACCCAAAAGCGCTTCGATTTGTAGGAGTTTCGCAACGCGAGCAATCGTTGCATCCTGCTCCGCTTTCGGCACTTTTCGAAGCGACAAACCAAAGGCGATGTTGTCGCGCACACTCATCGAGGGATAGAGTGCGTAGCTCTGAAACACCATCGCGATGTCTCGATCTTTCGGCGGCAGTTCGTTCACGCGTTTGCCGTTGATCGTGATCTCGCCTTCGGTGACTGTTTCCAGGCCGGCAATCATGTTGAGTAACGTGCTCTTGCCGCACCCCGAACCGCCTACGAGAATGAGGAATTCGCCGTCAGCAATGTCGAGATTGATGCCCTTCAAAACCTCGACGCCTTTGGCTTTATCGCCGTAGGTTTTGCGGATGTTGTGGATGCCGAGACTTGCCATATGAATCGCTACGCTTCGTTATGTTTCCGTTCGCCCTGAGCTTGTCGAAGGGTTGGCGCAGTTCCGCCAATGCAACGACCGGCTCAGCACGAACGGCACGGTAGTCGACTGAATCGCGCGCCCATTGTGAATCTGAGATCTCATCCCTTCACCGCCCCCGCAGTCAACCCCCGAACAAAATACTTACCCGCAACGATGTAAACCAACAACGTCGGCAGCGCCGCAATAATCGCCGCCGCCATGTCGACGTTGTATTCCTTCACACCGGTGCTGGTGCGAACTAAATTGTTCAAAGCCACAGTCACTGGCTGCGAATCCGATCCGGCAAACACCACACCAAACAAGAAATCATTCCAAATCTGCGTAAATTGCCAGATTACGCAAACCATGAAAATCGGCCCGCTGATCGGCATCAAAATACGCCAGAAAATTGTGAAGAAACCTGCACCGTCAACCCGCGCGGCTTTGATGAGTTCACCCGGCACACCAACGTAGTAATTGCGGAAAAACAGCGTGGTGAACGCAAGGCCGTAAACCACATGCACAAAGATCAAACCGAAAATCGAATCAACAAATCCAAGCGCGCCGAGGGTGCGCGCCATCGGTAGCAACACCACTTGAAACGGAATGAAGCAACCCAGCAACAGCGCGGTAAAGAGCAGCTCCGAACCACGAAACTTCCAATGCGTCAGCGCGTAGCCGTTCAGTGCGCCGATGATCGTTGAGATCAACACAGCGGGAATCGTCATCAGTAATGAATTGATAAAAAACGGTTTCAACCCTTCGCAGCGAACACCCGTACAAGCACCGCTCCACGCTTTGCTCCACGCCGCAATCGTCGGCGCTTGCGGCGCGGCGATCAAGCTACCTTCACGGATTTCGTCGAGCGATTTGAACGACGTGGCGAGCATGACCCACAGTGGCGCGAGCGCGTAGAGCGCGGCGAGCGCGAGAACGGCGTAGAGGAAAAATCGAGAGGCCGCATTCATGGCCGTCGCCCGCCAAACTGACTCCCTCTCCCCTGCAGGGAGAGGGCAGGGGTGAGGGGGAACGTGGCTCGGAGCGCAATGGCCGAACCCCTAGCAACCATCCCCCTCTCCCCTAGCCCCTCTCCCTCCGGGGGAGAGGGGAACCATAGCGTCAGGCCACTCACCGCGCGCTCCCGCTCTTTGCTTCCGCATACATCAGCGGCACCATCACGGCCATGATGGTCATCAACATCATCACAGCGCTTGCTGCACCCACGCCCAATTGGCCGCGCGAAAACGAAAACTGATACATAAAGATCGCCGGCACATCAGACGCCGTACCCGGCCCCCCGCCAGTGAGCGCCATGACCAAATCAAAGCTCTTGATCGCGATGTGCGCGAGGATCAACGCCACCGAGAAAAACACCGGACGCAAACTCGGAATGATGATGCGCCGATAGATCGTGGGGAGGTTTGCACCATCAACCTGCGCTGCCTTAATGATTTCCGAATCCACACCACGCAGCCCCGCCAGAAACAACGCCATCGCAAAGCCCGCGCTTTGCCAAACACCCGCGATCACCACGGTGTAGATGGCTTTATCAGGATTGACCAACCAATCAAAGGTGAAATCGGTGAAGCCCCATTGCTGCACGATGCGCTCAAGCCCAAGGCCAGGATTCAACATCCACTTCCAAGCGGTTCCCGTGACGATGAACGAGAGCGCCATCGGATACAAGTAAATTGCGCGCAGAAAACCTTCGCCGCGAATTTTTTGATCAAGCAAGATCGCCAGAAACAAGCCCACCGCCATGCTGATCACGATGAACAGCGAGCCAAAAATCGCCAAGTTTTTCGCGCTCACCCAGAAGCGGTCGTTGTCAAACAAGTCCGCATACCGATCCACACCCGCCCACTCCCAATTCGGAAGCAATCGCGATTCGGTGAACGAGAGCGCCACCGTGATGAGGATGAAACCGTAGACGAAGATGAGGCTCGCCAAAAGGGTCGGCGATAGGACTAGCTTGGGGACCCAGCGGTCGGCGGAGTGAACAGTCATCAAAACCTTATCAGGTGTGACTGAAGAGCATCCCCTCTCCCGCAGGCGGGAGAGGGTTAGGGTGAGGGTGCGGTGGATAAAGAGCCAATCTGCGAACGATACCTAAACGCGGCTTCAATTGCACACGCGACTCTCCTTGGCGCGACACCCTCACCCCTGCCCCTCTCCCGCTCGCGGGAGAGGGGTTCTCTCCAACTACTTCGTCTTCGACGCCTTCACCAACGCCGCCACCGCATCCTTGCTCGACATGTTCGAGTTCATGAATTTGGCGATCACGTCAACGATGGCACCTTGAGTGGCTGACGGCACCGCCATGCCGTGCGCGAACGACGGAACGAGTCCGCCGCTTTTTGCCGTGCGCTCGAAATCCGCTATCGAAGTTTGTCCGCAGCTATCGAATTTCGCTTTGTTGACACCGGCACGCGCAGGGATCGAGCCTTTGTTGAGGTTAAACACCTCTTGAAACTCGGGCGACATGATCGACGTTGCCAGATCCGCTTGGCCTTTCTTCGCGTCGGCCGCTTTCACGTTAAACATCGCGAATGAATCGATGTTGAAGGTGTAGGCGTTGGCCGTGCCGGGCGTTGCTGCGCAGGTGTAATCCTTACCCGCTACTTTATTGGCTGCAGTGAATTCGCCCTTCGCCCAGTCGCCCATGAACTGCATGCCGCCTTTGCCATTCATCACCATGGCCGTTGCCAGATTCCAGTCGCGACCG
>JAAFHR010000296.1 GCA_013298455.1 Betaproteobacteria bacterium
AGCGTAATCGTGCGATTAAATTTGAATGCGCTCGCAGGCGCTTCATGTGCGATCAACAGGTTGTCGATCACGCGTGCGGGTGATTGCAGCCAGACTTGCGTTTCTGGGCTTGTGGGGCACACGGCCGCAACACCGGCCAAGGGTTCGCGAATAATGCCACTGGCAAAGCTCGATGCGGCCTTGTTCGGTTTGCCGGGGCGCACTGTGATCGTGGGCAAGCGCACCGAACGACCATCGATCATCCCGCGACGGCTCATGTCGCTTACCAACATCTCGCCGATGGCTTTTTGAATGCCGTACGAACCTTGCGGCGTCGGCAATTGTGAGTCGGGCAATACGTCGGGCAGATCACCGCCAAATACGGCACAAGAGCTCGTGAACAAAAATTTGGGCGGCGCAGGCAACTTGCGGCAGAGCTCCAAGAGCATGCGTGTGGCGTCCACGTTCACTTTCATGCCGATGTCAAAATCTGCCTCGGCTTGACCGCTGACCACCGCCGCCAAATGAAAGATGCTGCCGGTATTGGGCGTAAGCGCTTCGCCGAGCAGTTTTGCATCGTTGATGTCGCCCGCGAATTGCTTCACGCGAGAGTCGTTCAACCAAGACTCGCCTGATGCGGGATGAAGGTCAAGCAGCACCAGTTCACTGATTGCTCGCGATGCCCCCGTGGCGTCGGTGAGAGAGCCCTTGGCGAGTATTTTCGCCGCCAACATTTTTCCAAGAAATCCGGTGCCGCCGGTAATGACAACGCGCATGATGAGCTACTTTGCTTTAAGGGGTTTCAGTGATTCTAAAATCGCACGATGGATCAAGGCGCGACACGTACCGTTACAGCGATTATCGACGCCTTGGCTGACGATGGCTGCTACGTGGGCGATTCCATCCTCAGCGAAACATTGACCCACGCATTGGCGAATCGATTAACGGCGCTCATCAATGCCAACGTCTTACAGGCCGCGAAAATTGGTCGCGCGAGCGGCGCTCAGCGACAAAGCAAGGTGCGAAGCGATGCAACGCATTGGCTCGACGACGCCCCCACCGACCCGACCGAACGCAGCGCAGTCAGCGCGATCAACGCGCTTCGAATCGAGTTAAACCAGGCGCTGTGTTTGGGCGCAACGCACAGCGAACTTCACTACGCGCACTGTCCGGCAGGCGCTAGCTACTCGGTGCATCGTGATCGATTTGGTGACGATGACGCACGGCTGGTGTCGCTGGTTTTCTATCTCAACGAGTCATGGCGTCTGAGCGCGGGCGGCGAGTTGATGATCTACAACGATGCGATGCAGCCGCTTCACCGAGTCACACCGCAAGCGGGTACGATGGTTGCGTTTTTAAGTGAACGGTTTCCACATGAGGTGCTGCCCGCAACGACGTCGCGGCTCTCCTTAACCGGATGGCTCCGCCAAGGCAAGCTATGAGAGTGTTGATTCAGCGCGTCGAGAGCGCTTCGGTCACCGTGCAATCGCAAGTGACGGGTGAGATTTCGCACGGCTTGTTGCTGCTCATCGGCATCACGCACGCTGACACGGAATTGATCGAAGATCGGATGGCGGACAAAATCGTGAAGCTGCGAATTTTTTCAGACGCCGAAGGCAAAATGAATCAGAGTGTGGTCGATGTCGGCGGCAGCATTCTGGCGGTGAGCCAGTTCACGCTTTACGCCGATGCCAAAAGCGGCAATCGACCGAGCTACACCGCTGCCGCACGCCCCGAACAAGCCTCGCCCGCGTTTGATCGATTCGTTGCAAAACTAGCGAAGCGCATGGGTAAAACGGTGCCTACGGGCGTTTTCGGTGCAGACATGAAAGTCGCGCTCGTCAACGATGGGCCAGTGACCATTTGGCTCGACAGCGCCGACATTTGAAATGCTAAACACCGAGCTCGATCACATCGTCGTTGCCGCCAAAACGCTAGACGTCGGCCGAGCGTGGGCGCGCGAGGTGCTGGGCGTTGAAGCGACCGGGGGCGGTAAACACACTGGCCTCGCCACACACAACACCTTAATCGGCCTCAACGCCAATCATTACTTGGAAATCATCGCAATCGACCCCGATGCAGGCGAGCCGAATTTCCCGCGCTGGTTTGGTCTCGATACCCAAGAGGTGCAATCGCTGATAGCGCATGAGCCGCGATTGGTTGCGTGGGTCGCCCGAGTGAGCGGGGCTGACGATGCCATTGAGCAGCTCGCGGCGACGCCGGGTAATCTTGCCAATGTTGTTCGCCCAGCAGTGCGCGGCGATTTTCGTTGGCGCTTCGCATTCACCGCCGACGGCGTGCGGCCTCTGAGCGGCGCGTTGCCGCACTTAATTCAATGGGACGTACCGATACATCCCTCCGATCGCTTGCCCAACGTGGGCGTCAGTTTGTCGTCGTTGCTGGTGGCGGACGCCGACCACGAGTCGCTTGCCCGTGCTCTGGCGACACTGTCGTTTCGAGACCCAAGGGTACAAGTCGCACAAAGCAGCGGCGCGCAGCTTGTCGCAACCTTGGTGACGCCACGCGGCATCGTCACGCTCGATTGAATCCATTGCGGCGAGCATTCGGGTGTGACCGGTTGGTCCGGCAGGGTTTACTGTCATTGCCGAGCCATTGTTTTCCTAGAAAATCGAGTTTGTTTTTCTCACGATGGCGTTTTGGATCTCTGTTTAGCGCCCAAACGTCTGACTGCCTCGTTCAACCCAATCCTTGAGAAACCCATGAAAAAACTTCTCGCTCTCTCGGCTGCCTTTGCTCTGGCGGCCGCCGCGCCGGTGGGCGCGCAAACCATCAGCGCCTATTGCTCTACCAATCAATCGTGGTGCGAACTCGCAGCGGCGGAGTTCACCAAAGCCACCGGCATCAAAGTGCAGCAAACGCGGCTGGCTACGGGTGAAGCCTTAGCGCGCATCAAGGCCGAGGCCAGCAATCCAAAAACTGACATTTGGTGGGGCGGTACGGGCGACCCGTTTTTGCAGGCCGCCGAAGAGGGCTTACTCGAAGCGTATCGGCCGACCTACCTAAAAGACCTGTGGGATTGGTCGGTGCGCCAATACGACATGAGCAACAACATGGTGGGCGGCTTTTACACCAGCGCCATTGGTTTCGGATGGAACACCGAAACGCTCAAGAAAAAGAACCTCGCGCCACCGAAATGCTGGGCTGATCTGACCGACGCGAAGTACAAAGGCGAGATCGAAATGGCGCACCCTGGCTCGTCGGGCGGCGCGTACACCATTGTGGCCGGACTCATCCAATTGATGGGCGAGGATAAGGCGTTTGACTACATGAAGCGCCTACACAGAAACGTCACGCAATACACCCGAAGCTCCACAGCTCAGGCGAAAAACGTGGCGCGGGGCGAGGTGGGTATCGGCATCTCGTTTGTCTTCGGGTTCGACGAAGAAAAGTACGCAGGCTTCCCCGTTGCATCCGCAGCGCCCTGCGAAGCCACGGGCTACGAGCTCGGCGGCATCGCCCTCGTCAAGGGCGGACGCAACACGGCTGATGCCAAAAAGTATTACGACTGGTTGATGGGCCCCATCGGGCAATCCATGGGCGCCAAAGCCAATTCATTGCAAAACCCAGCCAATCGAACCTTCACGCCAGATCCAAAAATCCCCAACTGGGAAGGCGTGAAACTCGTGAACTACGACTTCAAGAAATTTGGCGCCTCGGCAGAGCGAAAGCGCATCATCGAGAAGTGGGAAAAGGAAGTCAACGCGCTGCCGAGGTAGGGAAGCGCCTGAACAATCGTTCGCGGTTAACGTGAAACCGCGCGGAAACGAACGAATTTTTGACGCAGATTTACGCAGATCGCAAATTGATTTCCGCAGATTTTTAGTGGAGACCGGTGCCCACCGCACTCCAATGAAAAAAAATCTGCGTCAATCTGCGTCAAAAGATGTCTGTTTCATCATTCGGGGTGGTGCAAAGCGCCATAAAAGTTAGGGGGGAAATTCCCCGCTTGCGCTGACATCTTAGTTTCGTGTTGCGCCAAGCGCCTCAAATGAGCCGCGAGCGCGGCCAGACAGACCATCTCCGGTAATGTTGAGCATCACTCCATTTTGCGAAGTTAACGCATGAGCTCTCTCCTCGACGCCCTCTACACCGAACAAGACGAATTCATCGCGATTCGTCGAGATATTCACAGCGAACCAGAGCTCGGGTTCAAAGAAGATCGCACCAGCGATCTGGTGGCAAAGGCGCTCGAAAGTTTTGGCTACACCGTGCATCGTGGGCTCGGCGGGACCGGCGTTGTGGGGCAACTGAAACGTGGCGACGGTACTCGTTCGGTGGGCATCCGGGCCGACATGGATGCGCTGCCAATTGTTGAATCGAATCAGTTTGGTTACGCCAGCAAACGCCGCGGCATCATGCACGCCTGTGGTCATGATGGCCACACCGCGATCCTCTTGGCGGCGGCGAAATACATCGCGAAATCCGCTCGTTTTTCCGGTACCGTGAATCTGATTTTTCAGCCTGCCGAAGAAGGCCTGGGCGGTGCGAAAAGGATGATGGAAGACGGGCTCTTTACGTTGTTTCCGTGCGACGCGGTGTACGCCATGCACAACTCACCCGGCACGCCGTTGGGGCAATTTCACATGCGCTCTGGGGCGACGATGGCCTCATCCACGGCCGTTGAAATTCGAGTGCGCGGCGTGGGCGGACACGGCGCGTTT
>JAAFHR010000297.1 GCA_013298455.1 Betaproteobacteria bacterium
TTCGTCTCAAGCGAGACCGGTTGCACCGATCCGTACCGCAGTGCCCGATCGACTTGGTCGCGACGACGAAGGATGTTGTCGGGCGTGTCCGCTCGGGCAGTTGAGGCCAGACAAATCACCGCCGCGCAGCACTCGGGATACGCTCTGGCCAGCGCCAGCGCAGCGATCCCGCCCAGCGAATGCCCAATCCACACGCGGGGCGCGCCATCGGAGCGCGCGGCCAGCCGCCTTGTCTCTTGCGGTAAGGTCGGCTCGGCGCCTAAAACGTCTGTTTCGACCGAAATGCCAGATTTCGCAAGCAGTTCGGCCATTGGCGCAAAGCTCTCCGCACCCAGCAGCGTGCCTGGCAAAAGCGTGCAGACTGTACCCGCAAAGGCAGCGCTCACTGCCGACGCCCTTGCGACGTCGGCCATTGAAAGCTGACAACATCCACTAGTGTCGTGTCACGTCTGAAATGGCGCAAGATCGCGCCGCCATCGCTGGGCGTGGCGAGGCGCAAAACGCAGCGCATGCCGGGGCATGTGCAAGTTTTGCAACGACGCCACGCACAGCGAGGGCAAGCGAGATGCGTCATTTCAGGCGTGACAGGACACTAGCAGCTCGCCCAAACTCAAGCGCCAAGCATCGAAGGTGGCAACAACGATGCTTTGGCCAAGCGACCGCCTGCGTCAAGGCAAACGTCGTTCTGTCGGGCCGCATCGGTGATTTGCGGCGCGAACTTCGGCGTTTTTCGAGCATCTCCGGCGATGATCATCACTGCCTCGGCTTCGTCGCAGCCTTGAGGACAGCCAAAACTTCGCAAAACCCCCGCCGGAATCGACACCATGTCGTTCATCCCCAAATGCTGCGTGATCTCCGAATCGCCGTCGTTGAGCGTGATGATTAGCGAAACCGACTGCGCAATCACGACCATTTTTTCGTCGAGCGAAAACGCCGCGCTCCGCTGCGCCGCCCCGACGCGAATCCACTCCACCGAAAACCCCTGTGGTTCAGCAACACGCGGCCAGTGCTCCCTTGCCTGCGTGATACCAAAGCCAACAGCAGGAGCGATTTGCCACGAAAAACCGGCTGCGGTGTCGAGCGTTGCCGGGCGAAAGTCGCGATCAGCTTTGGTGAGCACGCGTGCGCGCATCGCCTCAACGCTCCAGCGTTTGAGATCTTGCAACGCGCTGTCGTCGAGTAACGGCATCAACTTCGAAGGCTCGGGATCGTGGCCCAGTACGTGCGTGTCGATTACCGTGTTCTCAGCGCTTAGCCACAGCCCCGTCGCTCTGGCGCGTTTGAGCACATCGGGACTCCAAAGAATTCCGCCGGTGTCATCGCCGCCCAACACCGTGAGCAGAAATCCGTAGTCGTCACTCGCGCTCGAAAAGCCGCGAAAAATCCAGCTCGGCATGCAAACGATATCGCCCGTTGAGACGAGCAACTCGCCCTCTTCGCCTCGTACGCCCCAGCGCAGCGTGTAGGCGCCGCTCGCGGCGATGAACGTCTCGCTCGTGAAATGCAGATGCAAATTGTTGGTCACGCCGGGGTGAATGCCCGCAGCGCCGATATTGAAGCCGTGTGGCTCGGTCAAGTTGATCACCTGTGCCGCGTTTTGCGTGACACCGGGGCCAATCATCGAAAAGTTTTCCTTGGGCATCGAACCCGGTAGGCGGCAGTCAATAAACGCATCCGTACAGGGAACGTACTGACTTTGCCGCAGGTGACGGCGATCGGCCTCAGCCGCTGAAATTACGGAAGTCATAGAGAGCTTTAGCCTTTAACCGCGCCTTGAGTCAAGCCGCCAACAATTTGCTTTTGAAAGAGCACGATCAAAATGATCAACGGAATCGTGATGCTCACAGCACCCGCGACGCCTTGCATCAACAAGGCCTCACTTTCCGCCGAAATTGAATTGGCAATGGCGGCGGGCATGGTCATCTTTTCGGTGCTGGTGAGCGCCGATGAGAGTAAGAAATCGTTGTACGCCAGCAAAAAACTAAAGAGCCCCGTAGTCACCACGCCAGGCCACATCACTGGAATGATCACTCTGCGAAACGCTTGGAATCGGCTGCATCCATCGACCAGCGCCGCCTCGTCAAGCTCGCTTGGAATATTGACAAAGAAAGATCGCAACATCCAAATGGTGAACGGCTGATTGATCGCAACCAGCACGAGAATCAACGAGAGGTAAGTGTTTCGGATGCCAATCGCATCGAAGAGCGTGAAAAAGCTCGGTAGCAGACTGGAATGCGGAATCGCGCGAAAAACGAGCGCGACCATAAGTAGCCAAAATCCGAGCGAACCGCGGTACCGAGACAACGCGTAGCCCGCTAAACAGCCCACCGTGA
The DNA here is from genome assembly GCA_013298455.1 of Betaproteobacteria bacterium. GTDB lineage: Bacteria > Pseudomonadota > Gammaproteobacteria > Burkholderiales > Casimicrobiaceae > Casimicrobium. The sequence goes on from JAAFHR010000297.1 coordinate 2,334, forward strand.
GCGAGATCGTTACCGTGCAAACGGTGATGAGCGCGGTGTTCAGAAAGTTTCGATAAAACGCGCGATCAATCCACAGTCGTTCGTAGTTCTCGAACGTAAACGGCGCCCAAAATTTGACTGGAGACGAAAAGGCGTCGATGTATTGCCGAAACGAAATGACGGCCGTCCAGACGATGGGCAGCGACGCCAGAATCAGCCAAAGTGCGAGCCCCGCATACACGACGGTTTGTAGCGTGATGTTTTTCTTCATGGCCTAGCGTCCGCCGCGCTGCTCGCGGTAGGTTTTGATTAAGAGCGGAATCAGCAAAATCAGGATTCCGATCAACGTTAAAACCGCCGCCGCGCTTGCCTTGTAAGGGTTGTTTTCCTGAAGCAAGATGAAGTACGTTAGGTACTGCACGCTCATGGTGAATGCGCCCTGTGTCAACACGATGATCGGCTCAAACACGCGGTAGGCATCCATCACGTGAATGAGCGATAGAAAGACGATCAGTGGCGCAAGGTGCGGCAAGGTGACAAACCGAAGTCGCTGCCAGCGCGATGCGCCGTCAATCGTCGCAGCTTCGAGCGAATCTTGTGGCACGGATTGCAGGCCTGCGTAGAGCACGATAAACGCGAACGGCACACTGTGCCACACGCCGTACACGATGATCAGCAATCGTGCGGACCAAGCCTCGGCCATCCAAAACACTTGAATCCCGACGTTTGACAGCAGATAAGGCACCAAGCCGTTGTCCCGAAAAAGCCACTTGATCGAAAGCGCCGCCACCACGGGCGTGATGATGAACGGCAGCAGTGAGGCTGCAATGAAAGCGCCTTTGAGGCGTGCCGTGATTTGATTGACTCCGAGCGCGAGTAAAAGACCAATTCCCAGAACGAACGGAAGCGTTGTGAAGGTGTAGATCAAGGTGAACTTCAGCGCAGCAGCGAATTCATTGGGCGGGGCGGCAACGGGTTTGGCAAGACTCACCGACGGACCGGTTGCGATTCCCAAAACCTTTTTGTAGTAATCGAGCCCGACGTAATCGCAGAGTTGTATCGCGTTGCCCCGGGCATCTGTTCGCGCGCGCTGCGTGAGCACGTCTTGCGTACCGAACGGCGTGGACTGCAATTCCGTGACCGTTTCCAGATCTAGCACGCAGTTTTGCGTCGACAGATACAAGGTGAACACCAGTGGTGCCGCCATCAATAGCAGCATCAGAGTGACCGACGGTGCGACGAATTGCAAAAAGTGTTTGAGCTTCATCAGCTTACTCGCGCCCCGCAACCGCGCACGCGAGCAGTGAGTCGCTGTACACCGTTTTCATTTGATGAAACCCTTCTCAGTTGCAGTTTTTCGATACGCCATCGCTGCCGCATCCAATGCCGCCTGTGGGCTCAATGCGCCGCTCAGTGCATCGGGCAAGAGCTTGCCGATTTCGCTGTGCGCCAAGGAAAAATAGGGCTCGCTCGACCACACAGCAGCCCCGGCCTGCGCCGACAGTAACACTCCGTTCGCGAAACGGCTCGGGCGATACACCGAACGAATCCAGATAGCCGCGTCGTTGCCAGTTCGCACGGTTCTCTCGCTGAGTGCCTCCATCAGCACCTGAAACACAAGCTCCCGGTCGGCCGAAGTGTTCTTGGGCATCACCACGCCGTCCCACCACATATGCGTTGCACTTTTTCCGCCGTCAAAGAGCGCTGGCGCAGCCGCAAAGGCCATCTTTCCAACCACTTTTGACGCGGCGGGATCATCCATTCGCGCCGCACGACTCGCCCACAACACGCCCATCGCTGCCTTGCCGCTTTGAAACTGGTTCATCACGTCATCACTGTTGGACGCCAAAGCGTTCGGTGTCATGAACGGCAACATCGATCGCATGGTGTTGATCGCGATCACCCCTCGATCATCGTTGAACGCGGGCTGCGCAGAACCCGGCTTGAAGTAACGACCCCCTGCACCCACCAACAGATTGGTGAACTCGGTCGCGCTGTCGAATCCCTTGGCAAAGGTTTGCGCAATGGGAAAAGTGATGCTGGGTTCGTTCGCCTTCAGAAACGCAGCCACTCGAAGCATTTCGGGATAGGTGGACGGAACGGCTAAGCCGTGTTTGTCGAACAAGTCCTTTCGGTAGAAAAAGTTCTGCGCGTTTTGCATGAAGGCGATGGCCATCACCTCGCCGTTGACGCGCACCAGCATACGCTCTTCGATGTTGTATTTGGCCTTGTACTTTTCGACTAAATCGGTCATCGACTGCAGCTGACCTTTGCTGCGCAAGTTGCCGTAGGTGCCCATCGACACAAAGGCTGCGTCAAAGGGCGAGCGACCATAAGTTG
>JAAFHR010000298.1 GCA_013298455.1 Betaproteobacteria bacterium
TCTGCGGCTCTCAAGCGCCGACGAACCCGCCGCTCTTTCAGTGCTTATCGCTTCGAGCAATCGCCAGCAAACGCTCAATCTCAGCCGGGTGATTTTTAACGTTGTAGCGGTGCCAACGCCCAACCAAATACATGGTGATGGCGACGATCAGGCCAAACACGGTAATCGAGGCAAACGCCGACAATCCCATCGCGGTTAAGCAGGTGTAGAGCGCGCCCAAAAACAAGATGCAGGCTTGCTCGTTGAAGTTTTGTACGGCAATCGAGCGACCAGCCCCCATCAACAAATGCCCGCGATGCTGCAAGAGCGCGTTCATCGGCACGACCAAATATCCGCCGAGCGCACCAAGCAAAATCAAAAACGGAATGGCGACCCAAAGATTATTGATAAACACCATCGAAATTGCGGCCAAGCCAATGCCGATGCCGTAGGGAATGGTGTTTGTGGCACGATCAAGCGACATCCTAGTCGACGCAATCACCGCGCCCACAGCGGTTCCCAGACCCACCACGCCCTGCAACATCGCTGCTTGGCTTGTGCTGTAGGCGAGCGCCGCTGCAGCCCACGGAATCACGATGTAGCGCATGTTGCCCGCCACACCCCAGAAAAGCGTAGTTGCTGCCAGCGAAATTTGCCCCAGCTTATCGCCCCACAATCGCGAATTGCACGACCAAAACTCTGGTAGCAATTTGCTCGCAGCGGGCAACGGCTGCATCGCCACGCCAGTGTGCGGAATACGCATGTTGAAGCAAGCGGCAATCACATAGCCGAAAACGATGACGCTAATCGCCGCCTCGGGCGAGGTGTTGACGCCCGTGTCAAAAAACGGCATGTCGAACCCAAGCAGCCAAGCGCCGACCTTCGGAGCAACCAACACACCACCGAGCGCCACGCCGAAGACGATCGACGCAATCGTCAAGCCTTCAATCCAGCCATTGGCTTTCACGAGCTGAGACGCGGGCAACAGCTCCGTCAAAATGCCGTACTTGGCTGGCGAATACGCCGCTGCGCCCAAGCCCACCACGGCGTACGCCAGCAGCGGATGTGAGCCAAAGAGCATCATCAAACATCCAACGACTTTGATGGAGTTCGAAACGAGCATCACTTTGCCCTTGGGAAAGCGATCCGCGAACGCCCCTACAAACGGCGCAAGCACCACGTAGAAAAACGCAAACATCGGAATCAGCGCGGGCTGCTGCCACTGCGGCGCGCCAGACTGTTTCAACATTTCGATGGCCGCGATGAGCAGCGCTTGGTCGGCGAGCGAGCTGAAAAACTGCGCCGCCATGATCGTATAAAAGCCGCGCTGCATGCGCCCAGAACCTCCAAAAGTAAGTGAGTGCAACGGTAAGCCGCCGCCCCGCGATGTCTGGCGCTTTTGTCAATCCGCGCGTTTGCGATGCTTGGTTCGCACCGTCTAGAAACCGACTTCGGGGCGGAGAGTAGCATAGGCGCGTTTCCCCGCATCGCAGCATTTCTTACGCACTATGCCTCGCCCGATTTCAGCCACGATTCACACCGGCGCCATGGCGCACAATTTGGCCATATCCCGCGCCGCAGCCCCCGGCACCAAAACTTGGGCCGTGGTGAAGGCCGATGCCTATGGCCACGGCATTGCCGCCGCGTTTCAAGGTTTTTCCGAAGCGGATGGGTTCGCGCTGATCGAAATCGAAAACGCACTGCGGCTTCGCGAGCTGGGCTGGACTAATCCCATTCTGCTGCTTGAGGGTTGCTACGACGCGCTCGATTGGCGTGCGGCGGCCGAGCATCGTTTGAGCTGCGTCGTTCACTGCGAAGAGCAGCTCGCCATGCTAGAGGCCGCCACACTCGCCCGTAAAGTCGATGTTTATTTGAAATTCAACAGCGGCATGAACCGATTGGGCTTTCGTCTGACTCGACTTCGTGACATTACAGCCCGAACCCTAAGTAACGCAAGCATTGGCGAGGTTGTGCTGATGACACATTTTGCGCGCGCTGACGAGCCCGAGGGCTACATCGAGCAGTTGCGTCAATTCAATGACGCCGCCGAAGGCATTCCGCTCGCTCGCTCCGTGGTCAACTCAGCCGCCTGCTTCGATTTCGAACGGAGCAACGGCACCATGGGGCTCCCAGGGCACTGGATTCGCCCCGGCATCATGCTCTACGGCGCAACGCCGTTCACCCACGCCAGCAAAAGCGCAGCATCACTCAAACTCAGCGCCGCGATGACGCTCAGCACGGAAATCATCGGCATGCAATCGCTCGTGGCCGGTGAAAGTGTGGGCTATGGCGCGACCTACACCGCGAAAAAAGCAGAGCGCATCGCCATCATCGCCTGTGGCTATGCCGACGGCTACCCTCGTCATGCGCCCACCGGCACGCCCGTTTTAGTGGGCGGCTTGCGAGCGCCGCTCGTGGGTCGGGTTTCGATGGACAAAATCACCGTCGACGTGACTGACGTGCCGCTCGCCCGAGTCGGCACACAGGTTGAGCTCTGGGGACAGCGCTTGGCGGTCGACGAAGTCGCCAACGCCGCAGGCACGATTGGCTACGAGCTCCTAACGGCCGTCGCACCGCGCGTTCGTCGGAGCATCGCTTAAAGCCTCGGTTAGCCGAGATTTAGCGAGCCTGTCAACCCCCGCTACAATCCCAACGTTAAAGCGGCGCACCGTGGCTGGCGGTGTTTTGCTGTGATGTTCACCCCAGCCATTTCACCTAAACGTCCCCCCGGATACGGACCGGAATCAATGGAGAGGATCACACCATGAAGAAAATCGTCGCGCTGTTCGCAGCCCTACTCGTAGCCGGTATCGCATCGGCTGCAGTCAACATCAACACCGCCACCAAGGCCGAGCTCGAAGCGCTGCCCGAAGTCGGTCCTGCTCGCGCTCAAGCCATCATCGACTACCGCACCAAAAACGGCCCGTTCAAATCTGCCGAAGATCTGAAAAAAGTAGACGGCGTCGGTGACAAAAACTTCGAAGGCATGAAGTCAAAGATCGCGACGAGCGGCCCAACCAAGATCGATTGGGAAGCCCCGAAGAAAGACGCTGCAAAAGCTGATGCCCCTAAAGCTGACGCTGGCAAGAAAGATGCCCCTGCATCCGCCGCCAACGCCAAAGACGCCCCTAAGAAAGACGCTGCCGCAGCCGCCGCACCTGCCAAGGATGCCGCTAAAGACGCTGCCAAGAAAGACGCGCCTGCCAAAGCCGCCGACAAGCCAATGACCAAAGAGGAAAAGGCTGCTGCGGACAAAGCCAAGAAAGAGGCTGACAAGAAAGCTAAGGCCGAAGAGAAAGCCAAGAAAGAAGCCGAGAAGAAAGCTAAAGCTGCTGAAGCAAAAGCCAAGAAGGAAGCTGAAGCCAAGGCCAAGAAAGAAGCTGCTGCGAAGAAAGACGCACCCGCCAAGGATGCCGCTAAAGACGCAGCTAAGAAAGACGCGCCTACCAAAGACGCAGCTAAGAAAGAAGAGACGCCTAAGAAGCCTTAATCGCTTCGAAGCGCTCAAACAAAAACCCCGCTTCGGCGGGGTTTTTTATTGGCAGATAATCCATCGATCTCCGTCGTCAGGCGGCAAAAACACCGCGCACCCCATGTACCCCACCATCGATTCGACCATCGGCAACACACCCCTCGTGCAACTGCAACGCCTGCATGCCGCATGGGGCATCGACCCGAGCAACGTCATCTTAGGAAAGCTCGAAGGTAACAATCCCGCAGGCAGCGTGAAAGACCGTCCGGCGTACTCGATGATCGTTGAAGCCGAAAAGCGCGGCGAGATCAAACCGGGCGACACGTTGATCGAGGCCACCAGCGGCAACACCGGGATTGCGCTGGCGATGGTCGCAGCGATGCGCGGCTACAAGATGACACTCATCATGCCCGAGAACCAGTCGGTGGAGCGCCGCCAATCCATGAAAGCCTACGGCGCGGAGCTCGTGCTCGTGAGCAAAACCGAGGGCATGGAAGGCGCGCGGGACTTGGCTTTCGCCCTGCAAGCTGAGGGCAAAGGCCGCGTGCTCGATCAATTCGCCAACCCCGACAACCCGCTCGCCCATTACCGAGGTACAGGCCCCGAAATTTGGCAACAAACGCACGGACGAGTCACTCATTTCGTGAGCGCCATGGGTACGACGGGCACCATCACCGGCGTCTCGAATTTCCTCAAAGAACAAAACGAAAAAGTGGTCATCATCGGAGCGCAACCCACCGACGGCTCGAGCATCGCCGGGATTCGAAAATGGCCCGAAGCTTACAAGCCGGAGATTTCCAAGAAAGCACGCATCGATCACGTCGTTCAGGTGTCACAGGCCGATGCCGAAGCCATGACGCGAGAGCTCGCGGTGCAAGAGGGAATTTTTTGTGGCGTATCAGCAGCGGGCGCTTGCGTCATCGCACTTCAACAGGCGAAGACTTTGCGAAACGCGACGATTGTTTTCATCGTCTGTGATCGTGGAGATCGGTACCTCTCCACGGGTGTGTTCCCCAGTTGACTGTAGGAGCGGCTTGCCGCGAATGGCTCGTAACCAAGTCCTGCACCTCCAGTTGTGAGGTTTTTCGCGGCAAGCCGCTCCTACAATAAAGCCATGTTCCCCACCCTCGTTTTCGACATCGAATCCATCCCCGACATCGTGGGGATTCGCCGGCTCCATGACTTGCCCGCATCG
>JAAFHR010000299.1 GCA_013298455.1 Betaproteobacteria bacterium
CGCTCATTGATAATGGGCTGATCGATCACGCCCACAACCGGCTCGCCACCGTATGTGAGCGCGATCAAGGTTCCGAATTGCGGCTTGCCGCAGGTGAACGCTTTGGTGCCATCAATCGGGTCGATCACCCAGACCCAATCGGACTCCAAATTCGTTGCCGCATGTTCTTCGCCGAGCACGCCATGCGACGGATAGACCCGGGCGATCTCGGCGCGAATCGCCGTTTCAATTTCCATGTCCGCAAGCGTCACGGGCGTGGCGTCGGGCTTATCGATGATCTTTAAATCGGAGCGGAAATAGCGCTGCGCAATGGGCCGCGCCAGCTCGGCAAGCGTTTCGGCAAACGCCCTGTATTCGGAAAGGTTATGCATATCGACGATAATTTTCGCTGATTTGTTAAGGCAACGACGAATGACCAATGACGAAGGACGCAAAGCGTCGCTTGGTTGGTTCGCTTGTCAACGCTCACTGCTCCCGTACTTAATCACACAAGGACTCATCATGACGATCAAAATTGGCGACCAACTCCCCGGCGCAACACTCACCGAATCCGCTGGCCAAGACGACGCAAAAAACTGCCCACTGCCACCCGCACCCGTTGACATTGCAGCGCTCGCTGCTGGCAAGAAAATTGTGATCTTCGGCTTGCCCGGCGCATTCACGCCAACGTGTTCCGCACAACACGTGCCCGGCTACGTCAAGCATTTCGAAGCGCTCAAAGCCAAAGGCGTCGACGAAATCATTTGCATGGCCGTCAACGACGGTTTCGTGATGGGCGCGTGGGGTCAAACCCAACACGTAGCGGGCAAAGTACGCATGATGGGCGACGGCTCCGCCGCCTTCACCAAAGCGCTCGGCCTTGAGCTCGATTTGACCGCAAAAGGCATGGGTCTTCGCTGCCAGCGCTTCTCGCTCTTAGTTGATAACGGCGTCGTGAAGCAGGTCAACGTTGAAGGCGTCGGCCCCGCGAACTGCTCGTTTGCTGAAAACATGTTGGCGCAGTTGGGCTAACCCATCGCTGCGCTCCCGTTTCGGGAGCGCATTCGAATGAGGCCATACCGCACTCATTCGAATGAATACGACGAACAGCCCCCAACTCCCCACCGACAAAGAGCTCGCGCTCCGCGTCATTCCGATGCCCGCCGATAGCAATGCCAACGGCGACATTTTTGGCGGCTGGATCATGTCGCAGGTGGATTTGGCGGGAAGCATTCCAGCGGTGCGTCGGGCGCGGGGGCGGATCGCTACGGTGGCGGTGAATTCGTTTGTGTTCAAGCAGCCCGTTCAGATTGGCGATGTGGTGAGTTTTTACGCCACGATCAAGCGCGTGGGGCGCACGTCGATCACGGTCGACGTTGAGGTGTATTCCGAGCGAAATCGCGGCACGACGGTGGTCAAAGTGACCGAGGCGGAGCTGACTTACGTATCGATTGGTGCGGATCGGAAGCCGCGCGAATTGCCGCCTGAGACAGACACGGTGTTGGTATGACAAGAGTCTTTTCGATACTGGTTGCAGCAGGGCTGAGTGCCTTGGCGCAGGCTGAGATCGTTGCGATTCCGGCCCCCCATTTGGGCGAAGGCAAGACGCTCCGAGGGCAGCTTTTTGTGCCCGAAGCCAAGGCCGATGCGCCGCGCTCGGCGGCCATTTTGTTGCACGGCTGCGGTGGTGTAGGCGGCGAGGGCAAACTTAATGCGCGGCACACGATGTGGAAAGACTGGCTCGTCGAGCGCGGCTTTATCGTGGTGTTTCCCGAAAGTTTTACGTCACGCGGTTACGCCGAGGTTTGCACCCAAAAATTTCAATCACGAACGATCAAGCAAAGCGATCGCAGCGACGACGTCGTCGCCACGCGGAAATGGTTAACGGCGCGCCCTGACGTGGATGCGAGCAAACTCGTCATCTGGGGTTGGTCACACGGCGGCGGCGCAACGATTGCCACGATCACCCGAAGCGGCGTGCTTTCGGGCTTTAGCGACGAGGTGAAGTTTGCGCAAGCGATTGCGTTTTATCCGGGCTGTTCGCTGTACGCCAACGCAAAAGGACCCAAATCCATTTCGTCACCGCTCGCGCTGATCGTGGGCGAAGCCGACGACTGGACGCCCGCAGCGCCGTGCAAAGAATGGATCGCACAAATTGGCGACAAAAAACCCACCGCGACCATCACGTTAGTGCCCGGCGCGTACCATGATTTCGACAATCCGGCAGGTAAGCTGCGCGTTCGAAAAGACGTGCCCAATGGCGTCAATCCGGGGCAGGGCGTGACGGTAGGGCCCGATCCGGTGGCGCGTGAAGCAGCCAAGGTGCAGATTGATGCGCTGCTTCGCGAGCGCGGTTTGATTGCGACTGCACGCAACAAAGCCAACGCGTCACCGAACTGATGTTGTCATCCTGAGCGAGAGCGAAGGATCAGGTCACAATGCCGTTCCATTTAGCGACCTGTAGGCGCGGACCTGGCAGCGCTCTCCTCACGCTGAGCGGCGCAAGATCGTCGTCTCCTGCCTAGCCTAAACAATCGGTGCTGGATCAGGTCGTGCTCCCACAGCGCTTGCAATGTCGAGCACTTTCTTTGCGCCAACCGATTCTTCGCTGTCGCTCAGGATGACAAGCGCCACGACACGTTGCTTGCAACAAGCCGGGTTATTTGCAGAAGCAGCTTTCACGTTTAACACTCGAAGCAATGAGGGCTTCAAGTGATGTTGCGCAATTTTCAATAGTCAATCAAAACGTGCGCTAGCGCTGCATAAGTCAGCCTCTGGCGCAAAAAGCTGTATCGCTCCCTACGAGATCTTCCGCTTCACAATCTCATTGACCTGCGCTGGATTGGCCTTGCCGGCCGAGGCTTTCATGACCATGCCGACGATGCTCATGAGCGCTTTTTCTTTGCCGGATTTGTAATCGGCGATTTGCACGGCGCTCTTGGCCAAGACTTCGTCGACGATTTTTTCAATCGCGCCGACATCGCTGATTTGTTTTAAGCCCTTGGCTTCGATGACTGCATCGGCGCTTGCGCCCTCGCCGCTCCACAGCGCTTCGAAAACAGTTTTGGCGATCTTGTTGCTGATCGTGCCGTCACTGATTCGTTTGATGAGATCGGCGAGTTGCAGAGCAGAAACGGGCGATTGATCGATGGTTTTTTCTTCGCGGTTGAGCGTGGCGGATACTTCGCCAATCGTCCAGTTCGCGGCGAGTTTGGCGTCGGCACCTGCGGTGACGGCGGCCTCGAAATACGCGGCGGTTGCACCATCGAGCGTTAGCAAACGGGCATCGTATTTCGGTAATCCGAACTGCGACATGAAACGCGCACATTTGGCCTCAGGCAGCTCGGGCATGCTCGCTTTGATGCGCGAAAACATTTCGTCAGTGATGACGAGCGGCGGCAAATCCGGATCAGGGAAGTAGCGGTAATCCATCGCGTCTTCCTTGGTGCGCATGGCTCGCGTTTCGCCGCTCTCGGGGCTGAAGAGCACCGTGGCTTGCACGATCTTTTTGCCGTCTTCGATCTGCTCGATTTGCCAACGAACTTCGTAATCAATCGCTTGCTGCATGAACTTGAAACTGTTCAAGTTTTTGATTTCGCGACGGGTGCCGAATTCCTTTTGGCCGACGGGGCGGACTGAGACGTTGGCATCGCAGCGAAACGAGCCTTCTTGCATGTTGCCGTCGCAAATGTCTAGGTAGCGCACCAAACCGTGCAGCGCTTTGGCGTAGGCCACAGCTTCCTTGGAGCTCCGCATTACTGGCTCGGTCACGATTTCTAAGAGCGGCGTACCAGCGCGATTCAAATCAACGCCGGTCTCGTGATCGAACTGTTCGTGAACGCTTTTTCCGGCGTCTTCTTCGAGATGAGCGCGGGTGAGTTCAACGACTTTTTCTGCGCCATCATCGAGCGTGATCGTGATCGAGCCGCCCTCGACAATTGGCGTTTCAAACTGTGAAATCTGATAGCCCTTGGGCAGATCGGGATAGAAATAGTTTTTGCGCGCGAAGATGCTGCGCTGATTGACTTTCGCGCCAATCGCCAAGCCAAATTTCACCGCCCGCTCGGCCGCGCCTTTGTTCATCACTGGCAGTGCTCCGGGCAGCGCCAGATCAACGATTGTGGCTTGCGTATTCGGGGCAGCGCCAAACGCCGTGCTTGCGCCGGAGAAAATTTTTGATGCAGTTGTGAGTTGGACGTGTGTTTCCAACCCGATGACGACTTCCCACTGTGCCATGACATTCACTCGCTGAGTTTCGGACGGTTTGCTCCCTCTCCCCTGGCGGGAGAGGGCGAGGGAGAGGGGGACGTTGAATCGGGGCACGAAAATCGAACTCCCGCTCACCTGCCCCCTCTCCCTAACCCTCTCCCTCGAGGGGAGAGGGAACGCGCTTCTGCCTTAGATGGTTGGCACTTTGGTGTGCCAATCCGTCGCCAACTGATACTGATGCGCGATGTTCAACATCCGCGCTTCATCCAAATAGTTTCCAATGACGTGCATGCCAACGAACTGACCGGTGTCTTTGTCAATGCCACATGGATGACTCATCGCGGGCTGACCGGTTAAGTTGGCGCAGATGGTGAAGATGTCGTTTAAGTACATTTTCACCGGGTCATCGCTCTTGGAGCCGAATTGGAATGCG
>JAAFHR010000003.1 GCA_013298455.1 Betaproteobacteria bacterium
CCCACCTTGTTGCAAGCCCGTAATCAACACAGGCTTCAAATTAGCCCGAGCCGCATACACCGCAGCCGTATAACCCGCAGGACCAGAACCAAGAATGAGGAGGGGGCAGTGTCGTGTTGTCATAATTTTTTGAATCAGAATAGAAGTGTCACAGAGCGCAAAAAGCAAGTTTGTTGTACGGTTTCGCGCACCTTAGAAGTCACACAAAGCAAGGCCATGCGCGCCAAGCTTTGCGTCCTAGCGACCAGAGGGAGCGTCGTCATTCGTCCTCTCGTCCTGCGCGAAGCGCTTCAGCCGCCGGTCATGGCTACCATCCGTATCAGGTGCGCCAACGAATTGGCCTCCATCTTCTCCATCACCCGCGCCCGATGCGCCTCAACGGTTTTGATTGAAATATCCAAATCGTAGGCAATCGTTTTATTCATCTTGCCCGTGACCACCGCATCGAGCACTTGCTTCTCGCGCTCCGACAAACTCGCCAAGCGATTTTGAATCGTTGCGACATGGGTTTGCTGCGCCGCTGTTTCTGAGGCGAATGAAAGCGCCTCTTCGATACGTTTCAGCAGATCGCTCTCAGCGAAGGGCTTTTCAAGGAAATCAAAGGCGCCGCGCTTAATCGCGTTAACGGCAATCGGCACATCCGCATGCGCGGTGACGAAGATGATCGGCACGTCGATGCCCTTGGCCTTGAGCGCCTCCTGCGCCTCGGGGCCACTCATCGTTGGCATACGAACGTCCAAAACGATACAGCGGGGCGGTCCGCCGGTGCCGGGCTTAATCTCTTTGAGCAGACTCTCCGCGTCAGCAAATAGCCGCGCTTGGTAGCCGTTGGTCTGCAGAAGCCACGCGACGGAATCGCGAAAGGCTTCGTCGTCGTCAACGATGTACACGATCCCGGGGTGAATGCTCATATTTGTCCTTCGTCAAATGGCAATGTGAATCTGAAAATCGTACCGCATGGCGTATTGTCCTCGAATGTGAGGCGGCCTTCGTGATATTCAATCAGAGACCGGCAAATGTTGAGCCCCATGCCCATGCCGTCGGCCTTGGTACTGAAAAACGGCGAAAACAGTTGTCCTGCAACCTCAGTCGGAATGCCTGTGCCGCGATCAAGTACCTCAACGGCGGCCATTTCCCCGTCAACACGACGTGTCCGCACCACGGCGATTCGCTCAGCGGCGGGCAGATGACTCATGGCCTCGCGCGCATTTCGAAGGAAATTCAGCAGCACTTGTTCGATCATGATCCGGTCTGCAAACACCTTCGGCAAACTTGGGTCAAGATCGAGCACGCACCGGAGCGCACGGGACTCTTCGTCGCTGTCAACGAGCTTGGCCATATCCGCAGCCAAATCGTTGATCGAAATGGCGCGTCGCTCCGGTTCGCGGGTGCGCACAAATTCGCGAACCCGGGAGATGATGGCGCCCGCGCGCGCCACCTGAACATCGGCCTTTTCCATCGCGGAAATGATCGTGGGATCGGGGCTACCGTTGCTGCGAAGGCGACGAATGCAACCGTTAACGTAGTTAGCGATGGCAGCGAGCGGTTGATTGATTTCGTGAGCGAGCGTTGAAGCGATTTCACCGACTGACATCAAGCGCGAGGTCCGCGTCAATCGATCTTGCTGCGTTTGGCGAATGCGATCCGCGCTCACCCGGTCCGTCACGTCGCCCAAAGTCGTCAGCCGAGCTAAACGGCCATCCACCCAGCGCACAGCGCGAGTGCGAGTCAGAAAAAAGCGCTGCGATGGACGATGCTCGAGCTCATCTTTAAACACCCCGCCCGGTTCGTTGGCTGCGGTCACTAGCATGACGGCTGGATACTTTTCAGGCGGTGAGACGACGAAACCGTCCTCGATACTCGAAGCGCTTTGCCCAACCGCCACTCCGGGAAACGACTCGCGCAATTGCACGTTACAGAAGAGCAATTCGTTGGTGTGCAGATCGCTCACGTAGACCGACACATCGAGCGAATCAAGCACTGTACCGAAGCGATCGTTCGTCTCTTTGAGACTCGAGATCGATTGCATGTACACACGATCTCGATCCCGCTCTGCGTCAACGCGCATGCGTTGTTGCTTTCGCAAGCTCATGAGCGTCCAGACCATTAAAGCGGTGAGCGCCAAAACAGCCGATGACAGCGTGAGATTGGGCAGCAGGGAGTTGGGCTTGGCGCCGACTAACGTCAGTTGCAGATCGCGCCAAGGCAGACTCATTGGCAGCGTGTGCTGATGCATACCCGCTTCCAAATTCATTGCCTCGGCGTTGGTGATGCCGTTGCCATCGGTGTCACTGATGACCAAGCGATACTTTCGCGGGGCCCAGTCGGGCGCGCTCTTTTCGAGTAACGCATCGAACGAAATGATGGCGTTGATCGTGCCGTCGAATCGCGTTTGGTCGAACACGGGTGCTGCATATTCGATGAAGTAGCGGCCCGTCGCGCCGCGATACGGCTGCGAATAAGTGCTTCGGGAGGTCTTCTCGGAAAATGAAGAGATACGAATCTGGTCGGCAAAGGGCGCTCGGTTGAGCGTTACCGCTTCGAGCGAATTGAACGCCGGCGCGTGTCGCGTGACCTCGAGCGTACGTTTGATCCGCAGCACGTCCAGGATGTAGCCCGAATCGATGGCGCGCTTACCGGCCAGTCGATCAAACTCTTCAGAGGAGAAACGCCCGTCGCCCATATCGAGCGCCAAGCGATCAAAAAACGTTTGATCCGCTTCGAGCTTTCGTGTGATCGATTGTTCGATCAGCGCGGCATCACGAATGATTTCGCTTTTCTCGAGTTCTGCCTCGTGCCGGGCAACAAAATAAATGAACAGCAACATGCCCACGGCAAAGAGCAGCAGTAGCCATTCCTGCACGTACCAATCCCGGCTGGGGGTTGCGCTTCGCCGCTGGGCAAACGCTTCGAGTGCTTTGAGGCGATCTGGCATGCTGTGATTTTACGGGGCGCTCGGCGCGTCACAGAGCGCGTCGAGGCGTGGCTCAAACGATTTGCGCCAGAGACCAAATGCCCGATTCGGTGTACGCTCATCTTTTGCGTGATGCCGCTACGCTCGGGCGACAGCGCCGCACGCGCAACCATCATTGTGTAGGAGGCACAGCATGCTCGTTAGTGAAATTCTTCGCATCAAAGGCTCAACGCTTTTCACCGCAACGCCCGACATGAGTGTGGCCGATGCAGTGCATGTGATGGCGGATCGAGATATTGGTTCGCTCGTCGTGATGGAGCGCGGCGCACTGGTGGGCATGCTCACCTTTCGCGAATTGATCAAAGTGCTCGATGAGCGCGGTCACGAATTGAAATCCCTCGCCGTGAGTGAAATCATGGAGCGCGACGCACTCACCGCCACCCCAACGATGGATGTGCAAGAGCTCAGAAAAGCGATGCTGCAGCGCCACGCCCGCTACATCCCCGTAATGGAAGGCGCGATGCTGCAAGGCGTGCTCTCGTTTCACGACGTGGCCAAAGCGGTCTACGAAGAGCAAAGTTTCGAAAACAAAATGCTCAAAAGCTACATCAAGAATTGGCCCGACGAAGAAGAGGCGGCGGCGGGCGGTTAGCTTGAAAGAATACTCAAAATCGCCCTGCTTTTTGACGCAGATTTCCGCAGATTCAACATTGATTCACGCGGATTTTGACGGGAGAGGCAATGCAAAACCGTTTCAGAACGTCAAAAGAATCTGCGTCAATCCGCGTCAGAATCTGCGCAAATCTGCGTCAAAGAAACCTCTGCGTCATCGTCGGGCGCGGCGTTAGTCGCCATGGCAGTTAACGTGAAGCAACGCGCCTTATTGATTCCTCCCCCTCCAGGGGGAGCTGATGCACTGTCTGCTAACGCCGAACCATGGAGATCACAATGCGAGTGATTGTGTTTGTAAAAGCCACGACCGAATCGGAAGCGGGCGTGATGCCAAGCGCGCAGCTGCTGCAAGATATGGGCGTTTTTAACGAACAGCTCATCAAGGCGGGCATCATGCAGAGTGGTGATGGTTTGAAGCCCACATCACACGGGGTTCGTGTGAAGTTTTCGGGCGCGAATCGCACGGTCGTCAAAGGGCCGTTTGAGCACGTGAACGAGATCGTTGCGGGCTATTGGTTGTGGAATGTGCAGTCGATGGACGAGGCCATTGAATGGGTGAAGCGTTGCCCGAATCCGATGACGGGTCCGTCTGAGATTGAAATTCGGCCGTTCTATGAGGCCGAGGACTTTTTGTAGCGAAGCGTGCGATGCCACACTACGAGTTTGCCACTCAGCGAGAGATTGCCGCCCCAGTGGATGCGGTGTTTGCGGCCATTGCCGATCCGCAACGTTTGGCGCGTTGGTGGGGCCCGGCGGGCTTTACCAACACCTTTAGCGTGTGTGAATTTGTAGAGGGAGGGCGCTGGTCGTTTGTGATGCACGGCCCCGATGGCAAGGATTACGCGAACGAAAATGTCTTCGAAGTGATTGAGCCTGCGCATCGGGTCGTCGTTCGGCATGTCTGCGAACCGTATTTCACTCTGACGATTTCGCTCGCGCCGTCGGCGGTTGGAGCGCGAGTCTCATGGTTACAGGTGTTGGAAAACGCTGATTTCGCACGGCAATTTGCGCACATTATTGCGCCTGCCAACGAGCAAAACTTGGATCGACTGACGGCCGAAGTCTTGCGCGCGCCTATACCTCGGGATTGAGTTTTTTCGCCGTCAAGCCGCAACGCTGTTCGATTGGGCACAGGTAGGCGAAGACCTGGCCGCGCTCACCGCACCGAGCGACGCCAGGTCGTCGCCTACCAAGGTTCAGCGAGACGAAATGGATCAAGCCGCTGCCCTCCGAACCGGCCGCAACACCAAGCTCACCGCCACCAGAAGAGCGATCAACGCCACGTAGTCAAACGTTCGTGGCCGTTCGCCCAACAGCAGCACGCCGCTCACAAAACCCACGACGGGCACTGCCAATGAGCTGATGCCCGTGACCTGCGCGGGCAGCGAGCGCACGAGTTCATTCCAAGCGAACCAGCAAAACCCAAACACAATGATCACGTTAAACAGCAACCCCGCCCACGGGCAGCCACGCGCTATGCGACACGCTCGCCGCGCCCAGCAGTATTGGCCAACCGCCCAGTGCGAAGCTCCATATCATCAACGTTGTCGTGGGGATGGATTTTGGCAGGCGCTTGGTGAGCACGATTCCAAAAGCCCACACGAAACCCGATGCGACCATGAGCAATGCGCCCACCGGCGCGGCTTTGAGCGCAGCGAACTCGTCGATCAAGAGCATCGCCACACCCAGCATGCCCAGCGAAATCGCTGCGATTCGAGCCATCGTCAATGGCTCGCCCAACACCGGGCGAGATAGCAATACGACCCACAGCGGCATGGTGTAGGCGAGCAACCCGGCCCGCCCAGAGGGCAGCAGCGACAAGCCTGCTGCCGACAAAATATTCCACCCTGCCACATTGCAAAGCGCACAAACGAGCACTCGCCCCCAGTATTCGCGCGGAATCATGAGCGACGTTTTCGTTGCGAGGTTGTACGCCAAAAACCAAGAAAATCCCGCCGCGATGCAATAGGTGCGAAACACCCAAAAATCGAGCTCCGCCAAGGCCATTTTCATCATCGGCCAATTGATTCCCCATAGAAAAACCACGGCGACGAAAAGCCCAAGCTCACGACGCGGCATCATGGCAACTTCTTTTTCGGCTTATTCAATGAATGCCTTATTTCGTTGGGGCTTATGAGGATTTATTGAAGATATTGACTAAACAACGAATTTCGATCAACACCCTGTTGGTGCTGGCTTTGGTGCAGTGCGATGCCACTCGCCCTGCAGGCGACGACTTGGCGTCGCTGGGCGGCCTTGGAGCGATCGCCGACAAGCGCGGCCAGGTCCGCGCCTACGAGCGCGGCGAGGTCCGCGCCTACCGGCCATGCAATCAATGCAGCTGCACACCCTCGGTGTCGGCATCTTCTGGCAGGTGCGCGTGCAACATTTCGCCTTCACGATTGGGGAAATGCGGCGCGCCGCAATCGTCACAAAATTCGAGCGGCAATTGCTCGTCGAGGGTGATGATTTGCTTCACGCCGCTGGCGCGCAGTAGTTGCTCTATTTCGTCGGCGACCGGCGTGTCTTCGGCCTCGTCTGACACCAGCGGCCAAATCGTGCCGTGCACGACTTCTTCTTCGTCGCCAATCGAGAAGCCTACGCGGTACTCTTCAACGCCGTTGCCCCAACACGCGCCGATGATGGCCGTGAGTTTCTCCGGTGGCGTGTGCGTTACGGCTTCAAGGTACGACACGGACGCCCCAACCGAGTAAGCGCGCGACGCTAAATCAGCATCACGACACGCTGAGAAAAACGTGCGCGGCAAAGTGAGCTCATGCGGAAACCCAACAAGCATCGGTTGGATCGCTGCACCGCCCTGCGCGCGCCAATTGGCCAAGCAAGTTTGTCGAGATTCCTCAACCGGCGTCGTCATCTCTTGCCACGCATAAAACGGCTCGCCTTCGGGCACTTGAAACGCACCGATGATCATGCGCATGTCGCAGACCACATCGGGCGCATCCTCCATCGTTTTGGCGTCGGCCGAGAGCGGCGTTTTTGCGCGAAGTGACGCGACTAAGGTGTCAAGCATGGCGCGCGATTCGCTGTAGCTGTGCGGTAGCTGATCCGGCGCGAACAGGTAGTCAACGATCGACACTTTGGCCTTCGATGAAAACACATGCGCGCTGAGCTGCACCGTGAGGTTTTGCACCACCTGCTTCGGAATTGTTTTCGTTGGAATTTTGGCGCGCCCCCACACCAAAATCGGCGCGGCAAACAAGCACACGCGCTGCCGACCCAGCTCAGAATCAATCAGCACTGACTCGGTGAGTGATTCAACCATGTCAGCGAGCGCGTCAAACGTGTTTTCGGGCGAATCATGCGCTTTGTCGAGCGCACGATTGATCGCTTCTTCATCGTTGTTTTCGAGATGCGCGGTGACGGCTTTTTCGAGCTCACGCTCCCAAAAAACGTCTTCGGCGCGCGATTTTGAGGACGCCAATCCCTCAGCGAGTCGAACGAGTTGATTGGATTCGCGAGCACCGCTCTTGCGGCGAAAGGGAGCACGTGGCATGGTGATGATTTCCTCTAGCAATAAACCATTCTAGAGGCTCGCCAGCGATGAACCATTTGCGCGCTTCGCGCTAGGGTTTTGCAGTGTCTCCCTAGCTACCGCCACCGCAACCGCCGCCGCAGCCCGAGCCGCCGCCGTCGCTGCCTCCACCGTCTCCGCTTGCTCCGTCGTGCGATGAACTGCCGCCTGCGCTGTAACCGCCACAGCCTCCGCCGCCGCAGCCACCGCCTTCTTTGCGACGCTGCTCGTCGGCGTGCTGTTGCATCAACGCGCTCAGATCCGCTTCGCTAAAGTCGGTGTTGGGCGTCGCGATTCCCAGTGCGCGATCAATCCCAAAGAGTCCGTTTGCAACGTCGGGCGCAGCCAGCGCGCCTCCTGCGAGCCCGACAGCTCCTAGGGCCGCGATCTGAGCGGGGCCGAGCGCGTGAGTGCGTGCGAGGGCGCTGCGCTCGGCTCGAGCGTTGCCAACGTTGGGCGCGTGATGTAAAAAATGTCCAAACGCTTCCTTGCAAAACGATTCATAGTTTCGGGTCATCAAAATGAATTCATGCCACGCTGCATCGACTGCGGTGCTGGGCATGCCAAAGTGCTGGCGTGGGTGGCGCGCGAGAAGCACAAACCATTGCCGCAAGCCCTCAAAAATCAAATCTATCTGCGCATCACTGAGCGCAGGGAAGTGCGCGCGCAATTTGTAGCGAAGCGGCACGGGGAAGACGTAGCGCTCAATGAAGCGGATGCGTTGATTAAGTGTTTTCGCCAATTGGCGCTGGGTGAGCGCTCGTAGGCCAATGATTACCGCGATGAGTGCGACCACGCACCCGCCGATCCAAAGGACTGCTGTCATCGTTATCTCCTAGCTTTTTATTATCGGGATCGATGCTTCTTTTGTACAGAGTGCAACAGTAAATTGTTACGACTTGATGACGGCTGCGCGTGGGCGCAGCACCAAGCCCATTCAGTGCCTCCCTAGATGCAAAAGCGTGAGCGGATTTTCGCTTTGGGCCCGCCTACCAAGAGCTCGTAGCGGGCGTGGCTGCAGCCGATAGGCGAGTAAACCTTGGTTCAGCGGGGTGGCCGATTGCATTGGCCTCGGCAGGTTTCGGCAAAAAGGCCCGCACGTTCATCAGCATCACGACCGCTGCGCAAACAAGCGTCGAGATGATGGTCGTTTGTACCAATCCGTTGCTTCGTAAAAGATGCGCAAAGACAAAGCAGAAGAGTATTTTGACCATGCAGCCATCGACATAACCGACTAGCGATTTGCGGGTCGCCATGACACCGTTTCGCAGATGCGTGGAATACGCCACCGTTGAGCCAATGATGGGAAGTGCCGCGAGCATGCCCACGTAGTGAGCGGGAAAGAAATCACTAAAGTAAACGATGCTGCCGCACACCAGTCCAGAGTTGAGCGCCACCATCCAAATCGGAATTCGGACGCTTGGGCCGGGTGCAGTGCGCTTGGCGTTGGGCGGTACTGCTTCGGGGTTGGGCATAAACCATCGGATCACCGCACACACCAAGATCGCGATAAAAAAAGTTTGCTCTCGGCTTGCCGGAATCGTCACAAAGAGCGCGGCCAGCACGAGGCTCACTGCCAGCGCCACCGCGAGACAAAAGCGCGCTCGAAGTTCGCTGCACAGCCACGCGTAGGCTAACGCGAAAAAGCCATAGGCAGCGGTGGCCGACATCGCGTTGACGGCGGCCCGGATCGCAAAGTCCGGCACGTCGCGCGTCGCCAACCAGATCAAGGTCGGCGCTGTCACGATCGGAAGCCCCGCAAGTACGCCCGAGACGCGTTCGCCAAATTTGCCGCCCGCCCAGAGCACGCAAGCCACGCAGACGACCGTGACGGCGCTTTTGAAGAGCGCGGCGCCGAGGGGTGAGCCAGCAGAGGGCCGAAGCCCTTCGAGCCATTGTGCGGCGAGCGCGAGAAAGTCCATCACAGTTGTCCGTTTTTGTAAGCCCGTGATGCCCTCACCGCCGCGGCTACTGGGAAAACGCAATTACGAGCGAAAAGCGGACATTTGTTGGCCAATCGCTTTACCCTCATCGCCGTTTCAGTAAAGTTTCAGTTTTCGAGCTAACCCCTATGCGCAATTTCTGATTTCCCGCCTAAACTTCACCGATAACGAAAACGAAGAGAGTGCCGAAAGCCGCCGCGCGCCAAGCGGGCGGTGTCGAAAGTGAAGCATGGACGCAAGCACGATTGATAAAAAGTTTAGCGAACACTACCCAGAGCTTCGCCGCTTGGCGCATCTGAGGTTGCATCGCGACGGCGGAGGTTTTGCGCTCGAAACGACCGCGCTCGTTAACGAGTGCTATCTGAAGCTTCGCGGGATCAATAGTCTCGCAGAGGCCGAACGCACGCATTTCATGGCCTACGCATCGCGGACCATGCGCTCCATCATCGTTGATTTGGTGCGCGAACAACTCGCACTACGTCGGGGGGGCGACATGAACATGGTCACCCTAAACACGCAAATTGCCGAGAACACGCCCGACGCAAATTCCGGCCAATACGACGTGCTGCAGATTCACGAAGCACTCAATCAAATCGAACAGCTGGAGCCCCGCTTGGCACAGGTGGTCGAGCTTCGATACTTTGGCGGCCTGAGCTTCTCAGAAATGGCCGAAGCGCTCGATCTCAACGAGCGAACGATTCGTCGGGATTGGGAGAAGGCGAAGCTGCTGCTTTTGGCGATATTGCAGGAGTAGCGCCTTCCTGCGGAGGCGTTGTTGGACTAAGTGTGCGTCTCAGCATTGGTCGGTAAAGGCGTGTCAGCGCCAGTTCCAGAGCGGGCTCTGTGGCGCTCTGCGTGCTGCGCCTCAGCCGCAGCGCCGGATGAGGTCGCAGCGATGTTTCTTTAGCGATCCAAGCGTGGCTTCGGAATAACGATGCCCGGGACGATAGTTTCCTGCTTCGTCCCCGCTGGATTGGTAATGGTTGGCATAGTCACGGTAGACGGCTTGGGAGCCGGCACGACCGTCGGCGTCGTCGTCAGTGGAGCCTGAAGCGTCGTCGAGGTTGCCGTTGGTTTCGGGGCAGAAAGGGTGCCAGAGCTCTGAGCAAACGCTGCGGCCGAGGCGAGCGCGACGAGAAGTGCGGCGAGATACTTTTTCATGTCTATTCCTTGAAGGTTTATGGCGAGGTTGCGATTTCTAAAGTTGACGTTTCGACGCGAATTTGAAACGGACACTATGTGAGACGGAATCACGGTAAAAAAACGGGCATTTCTCGCCAGCGGCGAAACCCCTCGACCATTGCGATCCACTCGAAAAGCGGCTCGGCTCGACGCGGCGCACCGTAATCGGCACGAATCTGCGAGGTGACTTCCTGCCGATTGGCTTTGATCGCGGCCGAGGCGGCGACGGTTTTTTGTGAGGCCTCATCGGCCAGAGTTTTGTAGAGCAAAGCGGTCTGCGTTACCGGGTTGGTCTGGCCTAGTTGATTTACGTAGGTCCGGTGCGCGCTGGCTAAAAGGTTGCTCGCTTGATCGAATTGTTCGATTTGCAGGTACGCGACAGCCATCGCAGTATCGATCTTCGCTGACAATAGCGACGGCGAGGCACCCCGAACATTCGATAGGTTGCGCGCGCTTTCGAAGCGAGCGATCGCGGCGTCTGGTTTGGCCTGAAGCAACAGTATTTCGCCGGTATGCCTTAGGATGACGGCTTCGTCAAACCTATCAAGCGCGTTGCCTTGCTCGTCGGGGACGCGCAATTTCAGCAAATCATCTAAGGCTGCGATAGCGCCGCTGGCGTTAACGTGCGCCTTTAGCCGGTTTTCAAGAATGAGAGCGTTCCGTCGAAGCGCGAACGGCGCGCCCACCAAGTGGGGCCTTACCAACGCGAAGGTTTGCGTTGCGGCATCGGTGTCTCCCAACTCCCACTGGGCGCCCGCCAGTGACACGGCGCTCCATAGCCTACCGGCGCCGTCCTCAGAAAAACGTTTGTCGCTCGCATTGTGAGCGCGGGTGAGTACTCTCACTGCCTCGTCGGGCCGACCCAGTGCCAACTGCAAGTCGCCCAACGCCAGATCTCGGTAATTTCGCAAGGTACCGCCGCGTTCGCCATACTGTCTCGCCGCATCCTGGGCTTCCCGGAGTATCGCTAATGCGCCCAGAATGTTGCCTTTGTCCCGAGCCAGTTGAGACTGTTGGCCGATGACATAGGTCAGCAGATCGTCGGGGTTCGATTGGGATTGCTCAAACTTTTTCCGCGAATGGGCATAAGAGTTTTCAGCCGCTGCCATATCACCAGCCGTCAAAGCGACATTCCCCTCCACCAAACTAAGCACCCCCAACACCACCGGGTCGGTCACCTCTGTGCCCGCGCCGTTGCCGACAGCGGCGCTGGTGTGCGCTCGGGCGAGTTTGAGTGTGGCTTTGGCGTCGTTTGTTTGATCGGCTTCGAGCTGAGCTAGCGCCTTGTAGGCCAGAAGTTTCACCACCATTGCGTAATCGCTTTTGGCCTCAGCGAACGGCAGTGCCCGATCCATGAGGCTGATCGCTTGCTTGGGCTCGCTGATCATGCGGTAAACCTCGCCGAATTTGAGTGCGAGATCGGGCTGCAGCGCTTGGCCCGAAAGGGCTTGCAGGCTTCGGTCGAGCAATTCCTTCGCTGTGAAAAGCCGCGTTTCGGCGTTGTCTGGGCTCATGCCCGACACCAAACCCTCGACCAGCGTGCGAACCGTTTGTGACGAAGCGGCCTCCGCCCGCGCCGTTTGCCATTGCACAAAGGTGCCGATCCCCAAACCAATCGCGGTGACCACGCCCGCCACACCAATGGCCAGTGCCGTGCGCTCACGGCGAACAAATTTCGAGATGCTGTACCAACGCGCGCCCTGCACCGCCAGCACCGGCTGGTCGCTCAGGTAGCGCTGCACATCGTCGGCGAAGGCTGCCGCGCTGGGGTAGCGGTCGGCGGCGTTGTGCCGGAGCGCTTTGGCAACGATGGCGTTGAGATCACGCCCCAAATCGCCCGGCATCGTTTTGAGCGGGGCATTGTGCGCGGCAATCATCGCCGCCATGGATTTTTCTGCTGCGAAAAATGGCCGCTCGTAGCAAAGCAATTCGTAGAACAGCACGCCGGCGGCGAACACGTCACTCCCCGTGCTAACCGGTTCGGAGAGCACTTGCTCGGGGGCGGCGTAGGCAAGCGTTAACGCCCGGCCTGTGTCGCGAGTGAGCTGCGATTCAGTGCCCAAAAGTGTTTCCTCTTCCAGCACTTTGGCAATACCGAAATCAAGGAGCGACACCCGCCCATCATGGCGCACCATGATGTTGCTGGGCTTCAAATCGCGATGCACGACCAATCGCTGATGAGCAAACTGCACCGCCGCCAGCACCTGCAAAAAAAGCGCGCAGCGATCCCTTGTGGAGAGCTGGTGCAGCTCGGCGTAGGTACCCAGCGTTTCGCCCTCCACGTATTCCATTGCGATAAACGGCTGGCCGCTTGGCGTGACCCCGGCGTCGTAGAGCCGTGCGATATTGGCGTGCTCAAGGGTGGCCAACACATCGCGCTCACGCAGCATGCGCTCCCGAATTCGGGCAGGTGCGGCATCGGTGTTGGGGAGCTTCAGCGCTACTTTTCGCTCATAGGCGCCGTCGCTTCGGCGGGCGAGCCAGACTTCGCCCATGCCGCCCACGCCAATATTTTTGAGCAAGGTGTAGCTCCCGATCACGTCGCCCATGGCCAGCGTGCTCGGCGGGTCGTAATGCGGCATCGCCCGCAGTGCCGACGCAGCCAAAATCGGCGCCGTTTCAAGGAAACTCGCTGTTTCCGGTGCGCCTTGTTGCGCCACCAAGCGCAACAAACGAGCCCGCAGTTCGTCGGTCAGCTCAGGCAAAGTGGCCACCCAAGCCGCTCGCTCGCTGGCTGCCAAATCCAAAGCCTGATCGACCAGCGGAGAGAGCTGGAGCCAGTCTTTAGCGTTCATTCGAGCACTGAGAGCCATGGTTTACGAATCGGGAGCGACGAGCCCGAGTGGATTTTGAAAGCGTGTGTAGTGCGAAACGTAGCGCAGCACAAAAAGCGGACATCGCCTCAGGAAATTTTTTGAGTTCGCGCGATTTCACGCCATTCGCGCCCCGCGTTGGTGCGAGTTTGGTGCGCCGGCAGTGCAACCGTTTTGGTGGTTTCGCCGCCCTTTGAATCGAAATGGTGCGACGCGACTTCTCGTAGTTTTTTGTTGCGGAAATGTCCGCAATGCCAAGAAAACTACGTCTAGCCATGTAGCAGAGTGAATAACTAACGCGTACTGGATCTGAAATCCCTGCGCCTCAATCCTCACTCGGCGATCAAGCTAAACACCGGAGGGGTGATGTGGGAGTTTTCAACGGATCGACGGCGATTGACGGGTTGCGCCATGCGCCGCGTTAACGCCTGGTGTTTTTTTAATGGCGCGGACGGCACTGCCTCAGCGCGCGCCTCGGCGGAGCGGGTATGAAGGAATTTTTCTTTCTCACCAGTCCGATTTTCGCGGTGATTGCCGTGGGGTTTTTCTGCGCCAAACGCGGCTACGTGGGCCCCGAATCCGCCGCTGCGCTCACTCGCTTCGCCATCATGATTGCGCTGCCAGCGCTGCTCTTTCGAACCATTGCCGTGCAGCCCGTGCATCAGGTGTTTGAGCTTAGTTTTGTCACGGCGTTTCTGACGGTAAGTTTGCTGATTTACAGCTTAACGGTGTTGGCGTTTCACCGATTCACGCATGCCTCGATCAAGCTCTGTGCATCGCGCGGCGGCGGAGCAACCATCAGTAGCCTAGGGCTCCTCGGTGTGCCGCTCCTAACGGGGGTCTTGGGGCCACAGGGCGCGGCACCGATTGCGGTTGTGATGGTCGTTGAGCTCGGCGTGGTGATGGCTATTTGCATCTACATGATGACGGTATCGAAGGCCAAATCCGGCAGCGAACCGCTTGATCATCCCTCTTGCGGTGTGATGATGGGCATGCTCAAAAATCCGATGTTGATTGCTGTGTTTGCAGGTGGTGCGCTCTCAGCAGTAGACGTCAAAATGCCGATCATGGCAGATCGCTTTCTCGCGTTTTTAGGCGCGGCCGCCAGCCCGACAGCGCTCTTTGCGCTGGGTATGATGCTTGCGAGGGCCATCTCGCTCGATTCGCTACGAACCGCGTTGGTGATCTCGGTGGTGAAGCTGGTGCTCTATCCGCTGGTGATGTGGGTCGTGTTGGGCGAAGTGCTCCAGCTCGACTCGCGTTGGGTGCAAGCTGGCGTGCTCGCCGCCGCGCTCCCAACCGCCAACAGCATGTTTGCGGTGTGCCAATTTCACCAAGCCCAGCCCGAACGCGCAGCCGCTGCAGTGCTACTGAGTACGGTGTTGGCGGCGATCACATTTCCGCTGTTTGCGTGGGCGGTGGTGCGCTAGCGGGTTCGCAGCGTGGCGTTGACGCTTGAATGGGATCGCTGCGGTACGGCCGCCAATCCGCAGTGCACCGAGGAGGTCAACACCCTTGCAGAGCGGCGCTTTTCGAGCGCTAAACTGCGCGTTCGTCGTTTGCAGCGTGAAATCCTAAATCGACCATGACGGAATCTGCCCCAACCGACCCAAAACCGACTGCTGATGGGCACGCCGCCGCACCGGCTGATAGCGACGCTTGGGTGATCAAGCTCTCCGCCGCGCTCGACGAGTTGCTTGATCTGCCGTCGACGGAAGCTGAGCGCCGTATTGATGCCATCGCCATCGCTGATGCCGCGCTCGCTGAACGACTTCGGCAGCTTTTTTCGCAATCCAGCTTTCGCACGAAGGGCTCACTGCTCGACGACGCGCGACTCAAAGGCATCCTCGGCCCGCAAATCTCCCCGGATCGTTTGCGCCGTCCGGGAGACGCAATTGGGCAATACGAGCTCATCGCGAAGCTCGGCAAAGGCGGCATGGGCGAGGTCTGGTCGGCCAAGCCAACGAGCCCTCAAGTGAATCGGCAGGTGGCGCTCAAGCTGACCCGCGCCCATGATTTCGGCGAACGAGCCGCCGCGCGTTTGGTGCGCGAGGCGCAGCTCTTATCTCGACTCGTTCACCCCAACATCGCCCGTCTCTACGATGCCGGGATGGATCGAAACCAGCCGTTTCTCGTAATGGAGTTGGTCGAGGGAAAACCGATCACTGTGTATTGTGCCGAGCACCGTTTAACGCTTCGTGCACGAGTCGCGCTCTTTCAGCAGGTGCTCGCAGCAACACAGGCCGCACATTCTCAGCTCACGATTCACCGTGATTTGAAGCCCGCGAACATACTCGTCACCGAGGCTGGAGAGGTCAAGCTACTTGACTTTGGCATCGCGAAGCTCAGCGACCAAAGCGGCGATTCGGGCGACAACCTGACGCAGCTTTTCGGCCGAGCGCACACGCCGATGTACGCGAGCCCCGAGCAGATACGCGGCGCAGCGGTGGGCACGGCTTCCGACATTTACAGCCTCGGCGTGATTCTCTATGAGCTGCTAACGGGGCTGCGGCCCTATGCAAAGCTCCGAGATACCGCCACCACGCCCGACGCCACCACACGTGATCGGATTGTCCTCGAGGATTCTCCCACCCGCCCAAGCCAATCGCCCATCACAGATCGTTTCGCGCAGAGTACACAACTCGCGAGAAAGACGATGCAAAAAACCCTAGCTGACGGGCTCGATGCCGTCATCCTCACGGCGCTCGCCAAAGAACCACTGGAGCGATACGCCACTGTGAACGCGATGGCCGAGGACTTGCAGTCATGGCTCGACGGTCGAGCGGTGAAGGCGCATCCGCCGAGCCGCAGCTACTTGATGCGAAAGTTTTTCAAGCGTCATCGAACGGTAAGCGCTGTTGTACTCGCATCGAGCATCGCGGTGCTGGTCGCGCTTGCGGTCGCGCTGTGGCAATGGCGCGTCGCGGGGAGCCAAGCCACGCGGGCGATCGCGACGAAGGACTACTTGGTCAATATGTTTGCGCAAATCGATCCTGAGCTCAATCGTGGCAAAGACCCGACCGTGTACGAGACCATCATGCGCTCGGTACCCGAGATGGCCCGCACCCTGAAGGATCAGCCCGAAACGCTTACCAACCTTCGTTTAGAGCTTGGTGCAACGCTCAATCAATTGGGTAAACACAAGGACGCTCGCGAGCTGCTGGCCGCAGCAAAGAGTGGTTTTGAGTCGTTAGGGCAGACAAAATCTTTTGAGTACTTCCAGACGCTTTTCGGGCTCAACGAGTCCGACGTTGATCTGGGGCGGCTTGACGATGTGAAAGCGATCGCAACGCAACTGCTCAATGAATCCGATGCGGTTAACGGCAAGGCAAACTTCTGGCGCTCACGCGCCTTAGACATGCTGGCTTGGGCGGCGAATTATCAAGGTGACGCCGTTGAAGCCGAGCGGCTCTCTCGCCAAGCCTTGGCAAGTCACGAAGCGTTCTTCGGCAAGCGCGATGGCAAGTACTTCAATTTGATGGCTACGCTGATCGAAGCGCTGATCGATCAAGGCAAGTTGCCCGAGGCGTATCAACTCGCCAAAGCGCGCCAACGCGAGGAACAGGACGTGCCAGACGCCCGGTTCCAAGACAAACTGGTGAGCAGCTACACCGTTGCGCGTCTCGAATACAGCCTGAATCGATTCGATGACGCCATCGTCACCCTCGAGCCATTAGTGCGTTCGATGGATCGTTTGCACTTTCCGAGCCATCCGCGTGTGATCACAGCGCGGAACATGCTCGCCAATGCGCTGGCTTCGGCGGGTTACGCGGAAGAGGGTCTGGCCGTGCAGCGCGAAAACGTGCGAATCGTGATGACCAAAGGCGATGAGGACTTGACCGAACAAACGTTTAACAAAGTGATTCTGGCCAAGCTCTTGCTTGCGAATCTGTTGGCATCCGAGGCAGAGCCGCTGCTACGACGAGCCGTTGCCTTTTACGACAAGGAATACGCGGAGCCCACTTGGCATCGCGAGGGCATACGGTCGCTCTTGGCTGAATCGCTTCTGACGCAGCACAAATTTGCCGAGGCGCTGACCACCCACGAGCTAGCGAGAACAAATACTGAAACGCTCGCCGCACACACGGAAAATCCGCTCTACGCCACAACGCTGCAAGGCCACGCGCTGACGCTTTTAGCGCTTGGGCAGCAGCCAAGGGCGCAGGCAACGATTGATCTGGCGTGTGCCATCTTTGGCCGCAAACTTGAACCCGCTGCGATGCAACGGCAGCTGTGTGACTTTTACCGCTTGGTGATCGCCTCTGGAGTCGGCTTACGCGCTGAGGACGCTGAACGCGTCAAAACACTGGCTGAAGCCATTGGCGCACGTTTTGTTGCCAATGATCCACGACGCGAAGCGCTCCGCGCCATGCTCAAAAATGCGCAGCAATCTAATGAACGCGCGGTAAAGCCCGATCAGTCCATTAAGCCCTTTATTTGGCCAGTGAGCCTTCATGACGCAACGCGAAGGCGCGCGGCTCAGTAGCTCAAGTAGTTCACAGAGCGAGCGTTACAGCCTGCCACTCACCCACTCTGTGGGCCGTCGTTCATTCGGTCCGCGCTCGCGTTTCGACGCTCAACAAATGTCCGTTTTTTTGCGTCGCGCACGTCTTCTCGATAACGGTATCAAGATCAGCCCGAAGGTTCGCTTCCGAGGTTGATCACGTACCCGAGGAGCTGCGCGATGGGTATCACTGAGTTGGGCGATCAGACGTTGGCAAAGCCGAGGCTGGTACTAGCGAGCGCGCTGGTTTTGCTTGCAGTGGGTGGATCCGCGTTGGCAGACTGGGCGCGTGCGCCGCGAGCCGACAACAACGTTTCGAGGCTCACCGTAAGCTCATCGGCAGATCGCGCGACAGCAGAGCCCCATAGCGCGACACCTTCGTTTGTAGAGAGCGTTTTGAGCGCGACTAAGGGCGGCGAGGGCGCAGCCTTTGACGCCTTTTTGCAGTGGAGCGACGCTCACTCACCGCCGAGCGCGACCAAGAGCACTACCGTCTCATCCGCCGATAGCGTCAATGCTCGAACAGCACTTCTGGAGAATGCGCCTCCTGCAAACGAACGACAGCGCTTGCTTGACGAGCTTGCCGTGCTCGCCGCACTCGGCGATCCGCTCGCCCTGTCGGGATTTCTCTCCTACGGCACGGGCAGCGACAGCCACACCGAGCGCTCGCTGCAGCTGCTCTACGACTATGCTGCGCGGGGCGATGTGTTTGCGCTGATGACGCTGGCCAACTGGTCTCGCGCGGGCATTGGATTGCCCGCCCCTGATCCGGTGAGTGCGGCGGCATTTGACTATCTGGCGTGGCTCATTGAGCCTTGGCAAGGTGATCAATTCACGGCAGTTAATCAGAGTGAGCTACCGAGCGATGTTTTGCAGCGGAGTATTGGCGTAGCGCAGCGCTGGTTGGATCGTCGCGCAGCGTCTCCCTAGGCCTTAACCGCGACAACGTCGACGGCCAATGTATCGAATCTGCGCCGAGACCTTGCGTATGCGGCGGGAGTTTAGTGGCTCCGCTACTTCACTTCACGCAACCCACGTCACCCATTGCTGGCGTCTCGTTGACTTGCTGCCACGCATCACATTCGATGACCTAGCGTGTGAAAAAGCGCCTTGTGCCGGTGTCCGCTTTTTTGAATGGATTCCGTCTCAAGAGTGTCCGTTCATCAAAACTCCAGAGGGGATCGTATGTTGCATGTGTTAAATCGCAATTTTCTTGGGCTTCGAAGTGCTTTTGTGGCGCTCTTCGCGGCCGCCTCTTTCGCGCCGTGGCTCGTCTCGGCGCAGGTCTGCCCGTTTGACAGCGGCGGCTCTACGCTCACCAATGATGGACTGGTGCTGACTCGATACGCTCTGGGTTTCCGAGGCGAGCCGCTGGTAGCCAATACCGCCTTTGCCGTCAGTCAAGCGCCAACGATTGAATCAAATATTGCCTGTCCCGCCTGCGGGCTTCGTGTCACCGATGATCGTGACGCGCTGGGCAATCCGATTTTTACCCCGACAGACGCCACCATCATCAGCCGCAAACTCGCAGGCTTTGGCGGCACGCAGCTCACCAACGGCTTGTCGCTCGGCTCTGGCACACGAAACACTCCAACTGCGGTGCAAAGCTTTCTGCTGTCGGGCTGCGGCACGACGGGCGGCACGGTCACCGGCATCACCGCAGGCACAGGACTTACCGGCGGCACGATCACCGCCAGCGGCACGATTGCTGCCGACACCGCCTTTTTGCAGCGGCGCATCTCGAACGCCTGTCCCGCCGGTCGATTCGTCACTGCCGTCGCGGCCGACGGCACCACCACATGCTCCGCCCCACCCGCCGGTGGTGTCGGAACGGTTACAAGCGTGTCCACGGGTTCCGGAATCACTGGCGGACCCATTACGGAAAGCGGCACGTTGAGCCTTGC
The DNA here is from genome assembly GCA_013298455.1 of Betaproteobacteria bacterium. Classification (GTDB taxonomy): domain Bacteria; phylum Pseudomonadota; class Gammaproteobacteria; order Burkholderiales; family Casimicrobiaceae; genus Casimicrobium. The sequence continues at coordinate 19,465 of JAAFHR010000003.1, forward strand.
CAGTGGATACGCGCTCCCACAGACATGCGCAGCGGGGCAAGTGGTCAAAAGCGCCGGGCCCGGCTCTTGGAGTTGCGGCGCGGATAACGTCGGTACCGCTCCGGTCTTTCCCACATGTTTTGATGGACAGATACTACGCTTCGGCTCAGGCGGTTCGCTGATCTGCGCGTCGCTCCCCCCAGCTCCGGTGCTGGTTCAACAATCCTCGGGTGACTACCCAACCTTAATGATCGCTTCGGACGGTCTGCCGATATTTGCGTACAGAAACTTTGTCAATGCACCCTCCGTGACCGCTCGAGTTGAAAAGTGCACGAAGCCTGACTGCAGCGGTGCAAGAACATCCCCCGGAGAGTTTGGCGTGCTTGGCGCAACTGAGTTTGCGAGCTATATCGCAGGCGCCATCTCGCCCTTAGACGGACTCGCGGTTTTCAGTCTGTACAACGGTAACGCCAATCCTTCCGTACTCGTGGTGAAGTGCACCAGCGTGGACTGCGCCACGGTAACTCTTTCGTCGGTTGACGCGCAAGGAGGGGCAAATGTTGGGAAGTTCACGTCAATAGCAGTCCCCGCTGACGGGCGTCCTGTCATAAGCTACTACGATCAGAGCAACGGCAACTTGAAGATCGCCAAGTGTGGCAATGCCGATTGCAGTGCGGGAAACACTAGCACCGCGGTCGACACTGCAGGTGATGTGGGACAACACACTTCCATCGCGATTTCAGCCGATGGCTTTCCGGTCGTGAGTTATCAAAATGTGACGAGCGGCACGCTTAAGGTGTTGAAGTGCACTGTTGCTACGTGTGCGACAGGCAACATTACGAGCACGCCCGATTCGGTCAACGGCGCTGGTGTCAACACTTCGATTGCAGTTCCACCAGACGGTTTGCCCGTCATCAGCTATTACGAAAGTACCAATGGCAACTTGAAGGTGTTGAAGTGTGGAAACGCGTCCTGCAACGCTGCGAGTAACACCATCGCGGCAGTGGATACGCTCGGCGATGTCGGGCGCGCGAGCTCCCTCAAGATAGCGGCTGACGGGTTTCCGATTATCAGCTATTACGACACTACAAATACAAGCCTTAAAGTAGTGAAATGTGGCAACGCGACGTGTAGCGCAGGCAACACGATAAGCACGTTGGATGACAGCGGCACCGCGGGAATCTACAGCTCCATCGCTGTACCCAATAATGGTTATCCAATCGTCGCGTACTACGACGGAAATTCGGGGCTAAAAATTCTCAAATGCACGAATTCGGCGTGCACGACAACGCCGTAAACCTGTGGCGCGTGGGGCGGACACGCGTGCCCAACAATCTGTGTCGCCGCCTGAAACTCGCGATTGGTAACGATCTCTGCGAGCGCCGCCGAGGCATAGTTCGCCGCGTAGTGGTGGGCACGGGGAGGTCACCCTGCTGTGGTGAGCGCGGTCAGCTCCCGCCGAGCGTTCTCGCTGCGATGTCCGCACTTACGCTTTGCGCGTCAATCCACCTTCGCACCAGACGCCTTCACTACCTTCGCCCACTTCTCAATTTCGCTCTTGATGTGGGCGCTAAATTGCTCGGGCGTGGAGCCCACGGCGTCTGCGCCTTGGCTGGATAGGCGCTCTTTCATCTCGGGGGTTTGTAGGGCTTTGGCGATGGTTTGCGAAAGTTTGTCGACGATGTCTTTGGGCGTGCCGGCGGGGGCTAAAACGCCGAACCATGAGCTGGCATCGAAGCCCTCAACGCCCGCTTCGGCAATCGTTGGCACGTTGGGCAATGCGGGCGAGCGTTTGTTGCTGGTGACTGCGATGGCTTTGAGTTTGCCGCCGCGAATGTGCGGCACGACGGTGGGGGCGTTGTCAAACATGATGTTGACTTGGCCGCTCATTAAATCCGGGAGCGCAGCGGCCGAGCCTTTGTAGGGCACGTGAGTCATCTCGGTTTTGGTGAGCATTTTGAAGAGCTCGGCCGAGAGGTGAATCGAGGTGCCGCTGCCGCTTGAGGCAAAGGTCATTTTGCCTGCGTCTTTTTTGGCTTGATCGATGACTTCTTTCACGGTGTTGGGCGCGAAGCTCGGCGCGGCGACCAGTACGTTCGGTACTCCCGCCACGAGCGACACAGGAGCGAAATCTTTCACCGCGTCGTAGGGCATTTTTGGGTAGAGCGTGACGTTGATGGCGTGCGTGCCAACGGTGCCCATGAGGAGCGTGTAGCCGTCAGCGGGGGATTTGGCGACGGCATCAGCGCCAATGTTGCCGCCAGCACCCGCGCGGTTTTCGATGACAACAGGTTGGCCCAACGCTTTTTGGATTTCGCCGCCAACGGCGCGCGCCAAGATGTCGGTCGTGCCACCCGCCGTGAAGGGCACGACAATTTTGATCGGCTTATTCGGGTATTGCGCCAAGGCGCTGGCGGCTAAGGTGGCGGCCGCGAGCGCAGCAAGCGCGTTGCGGAGCGATTGGCTTGAGCGCTTTCGTGCGAATTGGGTGACATTCATTGACTGACTCCGGTTTGAGAATGGCGTTGGCAGTGATTATGCGAGCGGCGATGCTCGCAACACTGCCTTCGCTTCAAAAACGTGAACCGGCACGCCGAACTCAGGTGTCTTTTCGGTGAGTCTGCTCTGGCACGGGGCGCTTACCGGATTCGTTAGCGCTTGAAGGAAATCTCTACTAAGCGGGTGCCTGCCTCGCCCGTGGCTTCGTAGCGCCATTGCTGCAGCGCCGCCCGCACGTTTCGATCAAACACGCGTGGCGGTTCGGCCGAGAGAATTTCCACCCCGGTGACGACGCCAGTGGCGCTGACGTTGAGCCGCGCTCGAACGGTGCCGTTGTCTACCTCGGCGTTGCGCGGAAAGACGGGTTCGACACGATCGATGAGTCGGCCTTCACGCGGCGCGGCAGCGGCTGGGGCGGCGGGGCGAGCGGCAGAGGTTGCAGCGGGGGCCGGCGCAGGTGCAGTCGCCACGGGGGCGGGCGCTGGTGCCGTAGGCGGTGGGGCGACGGGCGCAGGCGCGGTTGCCACAGGTGCCGCAGCGCTTGGCGCGGGTGTGGTTGCGGTTGCAATGGGTGGCGCGACGATGGTGGGCGTTGGCGTCGTCGCAGCGGCCGGCGCTCCGGTTGCGGGCTGAAGCCGCGTGTTGGCATTGGGCTGAGCGGCTGCCGCTGCCGTGGCTGCTTGCGCGCGTTTGGCTGCGGCGTCGCGAGCTGCCTCTTCACGGGCAGCTTTGGCGGCCTCAGCAGGCGTTAGTTTGGCGGCGGAAATCGTCGTTGACGCAGCGGCTGACTCCGGTACGGGTGATCCAGCCGCTGTTGGAGTCGTTGCGTTTGCTGACGGCGCGGCCGGTTGTGACGATTGCGCGGGCGAGGCTGTGGGCGCTGCGCCAGCGCTTGAATTGGACGGCGTGTTGCCGGGCGTCGTGACGCCTGTCGCTGGCGAAGGCTCGCGGCTCATCCACCAGCCAACTAGGCCCAAAAGCAGCAACGCGCCAGCGCCGGCTGCAAAGAGCGGCGTGCGATTATTGGCGGGCACAGCTTTGCCTCGAATCGGCGCGGAGCGTTGCAAGCTGATATCGGCAGCGAGCGATGGAGCCGCCACGCTCGCAGCGGACGGGGTCACGCTTGGCGAGTCGATACGCGTCGTGGTCGCAGCACTTGGCGCGCTCGCCAATATCGGCGCAACTGTTCTGGGCGAGGCGGCTGCGATGGGAGCGGTGGAAGGCGATGCCCGGCCAACAGTGTTGGCGCTCAATGGGCTCGATTTCGAGACGCTGGAAACGCCTGCCGAGAACGTGGTGGGTCGCGCGGAGAGAAGCGTGGTCTGCGCAATGTCGTCGGTATTGGCTAAGCGATGGGTGGCGAAGCGCCGCAGGGCGACTTCGACCTCGGGTAGCGGCAAACCGCTTTGTGTGGCAAGCTCCTCTGCTGTAACTGGTTGCGTGAGTGCCGCTAGAAGTTTGCGTTGCCGAATTGAAAGTCCGGCTGCGGCCACGGCCGCTTCGTCTCGGGCGCGCTCAGAAGCGCTCCAGCGAATGATGGTCATCGATTTTTCCCCCACACTATTTCGAGCAAACTTATTGTTGGCGTTTGCTTCGAGATTGCTTGGCTACGCACTTTGCGTCTTGCTTGGGATCGCCAAACAACGCAAGTCGTAGGACATTGCAAGTAGCGCCGGGCGGGTAGCCGCGTCGAACTCGCTACCGATTTTTACCAGAGTTAGTGGCTACAGCCCACAACAGCCGGGCTTTCCAGCGATTTTTAGAAGTTTCTGAGTATCGTTTTTGCGCTCGCGGCGCTACTTATCGCCCGACCACATCTCGCTGCATCGGAGCGAGTAATGCGATCAAACGGTACTGCTCCGTGTTCGAAATACCCGCTTGAATCATCGCCAATTGCAGCTCCTCAGCGAGCGCGTTGAAATCAGCAGTGCGCACATTCATGCCAGTGTGCACCGCTTTCATATCGCGCCCTGAGTAGCGGCAAGGCCCACCCAGCAATGCACAAAACTGCTCAGTCAAACTTTTGGTCAGCTTCGGCACATCGGACTCTGCGAAAAACGGTGCGGTGCGCGGATTTTTTTGAAGACGCAATACGAAATCGTTGGTCATTGTGCGCAAGCCCTCCAAGCCGCCAAAGCCGCTCAGTGCGGCCTCTGAGCTTGAGCTTTGCTGCGCTTGGGCGCTCGGGGTTCCGACCCCGAGCATCGCTGCAAATAGCAGCAGGAGAAACGTGTGTTGAATCGCGATCCGCGAACGGGGTTCGGTGCGTTGCACAGCTGCGTCCTTCATGATTGTTGGCGTGTCCGATGGAGCGAGCATGCGTCTACAACGCAAACTGAAGTGATGCGTAAACGCCGCGCTGTTTGCCCGGCACGACGATCTTGCCGAGATCAACATACGCTATGGTCAGCGAGACGTTTTTGTTGGGAAAGTAGGCGATGAACGCGTCGTAAGCATTTTGCTCGCCCAGCCCCAAATAATCGCGCTTAGTGCGGGCTTCAATACCCAATACTAGATTGGGTTGCAGCAGGTACGCCGCGCTGCCTTCGACTTGCGCACGGTGACTGTTTCCTTGCGGTCCGCCGAAGCCCAAAATGCCGAGTTGATTGGCTTGGGTGAATCGAAGCGCACCAGAGAGCACCAGCCGCTGCCGCAGGAAAATTTTGGTGGCAGCAACGTAGACATCCGTGCTTTGATCGCGTTTTGCACCGAGAGCTGTGAGCACCGCGCCATTGTGATTTCGTTTGTGTTGCAAGCCCAGCGCAATCTGCGGCAACCAACGATCTTGGTCGTACACCGCGTCGCCAATCAAACGAACTTTCGCACCAAAAACATCTTGCCGAAACGTGTAACCCGCGCCCAAACCGAGCGCCGCGCCCACGGCTTTCGTGTCAAACGCTTGCTGTGCGAACGAGAGCTCGAATCGGTCATAAAAACCAATCGCAGCGCCGCTTGATCGCAGCCGAAAATCGTCGAGCGAAACTTGCGTCGCAAACGCCGAGCCACCAATTTGATCGACCGTGCCATAGCCACCAATCACCGCCCACGTCGCCAAGCCGCCACCCGCTGCGCCTTCGATTTGGCTCACGCCGCTGGTGGCAAGCAGTTTGCCGGAAACGCCGGCGCTTTGTTCCTGAGCCGAAGCAGTCGCGACGCTCAGCGTCGCTGCAACGACTAGCGAAAGCGTAGCGCGAACCGAGTAGAGCAGGGCGGCGAAATGAAGCGTTGGCATAGAGCGAGGGTTGATCGCTGCCAATTTTGGTCGGCGCGTTGACGGAGTGTACGAGCGGTGAGGTTCGGCGGTGGCGACGCGGTGCGCTTGGTTGCCTTGATCGCTCTGAGCTCCGCGTCACCGGGGCATTCCTATGCAGCTTTATCTTCGTACTCGTGGCTATTCAATGGGTTAAAGCGAGTTTTTTTGCTTTTTGAAAAATGCGAAAAAATCTCAATACCCTATGTAAGGTATGTCTTTAAGCCAAATAGCTGCTAGATCACAAATCGCTCAGCGCGTCAGCGTGCGGCGGCTGGAGCACTATTGCGAGCGACCACCCAACTGAGCGCCATCGTCACCAACATCGCCACGGCCGCGCCGAGAAAAATGCCGCGCGGCAAGCCGTGATCCATGAGCCAGCCAAAGAGCGGCGCTGCGACTGACAAACCTGCATCGAGCCCCGAATACACCATGCCGTACACGCGGCCCGTTGCACCGGGTGGCGTGGCGCGTTTGATGAGTAAGTCGCGCGATGGCACTGACACGCCACCACCGAAACCGGCAAGCATCACCAAGACCACGAGCGCATATCCCGTTACCAATCCGCTCGCGGCAATGAGGAGTAGCAGCATCGATGTGCCCAACGCAATCGTGATGCCTTGCTCGGGATTGAAGCGCATCGAGCTCGCCATAAAGCCGCCGACGATTTGACCGATGGCACCAAAAACCAAGTAACCGGTGAGCGCCGTAGCCGCCGTGGTGATCGAAAGGCCGGTGAGTTGGGTGATCGCAGGCGTGCCAAAATTTTGAATGGCGGCGCTCGCGAATGTGAGCACGAAGAAAAATGCGAAACACATCCACACGATGGGCAAGCGCAGAAATCCAAATGTTGAGCGCGCTGCGGCGTCGCTTGATGCGGCGTTGACGCGATGCGTTGGCGTTGTCACGGCGGAGCGAAAGGTAAACACAACGATCAGCACCAACACCGCCCAGCCCGCCGCCACATAGAGCGAGGCGCGCCATGAAAATGCGCTGGCAATCGATACCGACACAATCGCGGCCGTTGCGTAACCCAAGCTGCCAGTGATGCCGTGTGCGCTGTACGCATGACCGAGCCGCGCCGCCGAAACACGCTGATTCAAGATCGAATAATCCACCGGATGAAACGGTGAATTGCCTAGGCCCGCGAGCACCGCTGCGAGCATCAGCATTTCGTATCCCGTCGCCATCGCGCCCACCAAGGCCGCGCCAACGAAGAGCGTCAACCCCGCCATCATCACCGGTTGCGCGCCGATCCGATCCACCAAAAACCCCGAAGAAGCTTGCCCCAACGCAGACACGATGTAGAGGATCGAAGCGAGTGCCCCAAGCTGCGCAAATGAGAGCGAAAACTCCGTCGCCAGCCACGGAAAAAGCGGCGGCAGCAACAGTTGGAAAAAGTGCGACGTGCCGTGAGCCAGCGCGACGACGCTGATGGTGGTGGCATCGGCGCGGAAGCTTGCGGTGGGAGTGAGGGTGGTCTCGGTCATGAAGCAAACGTTTTGTTGGACGCGTCGGTTGAACGATTTGTCATCCTGAGCAGCAGCGAAGGATCGCGTCGCACGCGGCCGCTACTTGATCTGGCGGAGCAGTTTGCATGCAACTGATCCTTCGCTGTGGCTCAGGATGACATCGTTTTGTCGGCGCCCGGGGGTGTGGCCAAGCGATTTTCGCTAAGCTTACACCCATGAATTCACATGCTCCTATCGCCCGTTCCGGCGGCCACTTGGTCGCTGATGCATTGATTACTCACGGCGTTGACACCGCCTTCGGCGTGCCCGGCGAAAGCTATTTGGCAGTGCTCGACGGGCTCTACGCGCATAACGACGCCTTCAAGTTCATCATTTGCCGACAAGAAGGCGGCGCAGCGTACATGGCCGAGGCGTATGCCAAGCTCACCGGAAAGCCGGGCGTCTGCTTGGTCACTCGTGGCCCCGGCGCGACTAATGCGGCCATTGGCGTGCACACCGCACATCAAGATTCGTCGCCGATGGTTTTGCTGATCGGCCAAGTGGGCAATGATTTCGTCGAGCGA
>JAAFHR010000030.1 GCA_013298455.1 Betaproteobacteria bacterium
TCAACGTGACGACAGAAAGAAGCGATGCACACACAGCCGTGGCGGCAGACTCGGTACGCGTGAGGATGTTGAAAGTGCGATTCATGATGTTGTCCAGTTCTTTTGTAAAAACATCGCGGGGTTGCGATGGAGTGAACTGTAAACATCACGGTGTCGGCCAGCTAGAGCGCTGCGATGAATCGCGGGGGAGCGGCGCGAAGTGCGGAAAAACGACTGCCGGATCGATCAGACACATCGGTTCGAGTGCTGCTCCCATCGCCAGCGCGCGTTCGATCTAGTTCGGAAGTTACGGGCCGAGTCCTCCAAGGCACGCGCAGCAATATCGGTGATACTGACTCGTATGCGCATAAGATGCGCATTGCATCGTCTCATTGGATTTATGAGGCCTAAAAGCGCCAACGTACCGGCAACAGCGCGAAAGAAGCGTGCTGCTGTCAATCTGACCTTAAACGAATCGCTCGTTGCGCAGACAAATACGTTCACGGGCAACCTTTCGGCCACGATGGAAACGCTGCTCGCTGACTACGTTTCGCAGCAACAACAAGTGCACCTCTCCCGACAGCAAGCCGCCAACGCCTGTGTTCAATACTGGAACGAAGTGCTCGCCGCCGAAGGCTCGTTCGCCGACGAGCACTCAACGCCGTTATGCCTCGGTTCGACGTACATCGCAACAAGGACGCGCTACAAGCATCCATTCCATTCGCAGTCGTCGTTCAATCCACGCTCTACTAAGGCTATCGCCGACGCGTGGTGATCCCACTTCGGCGACGCACCGCTCTGCCCAAGCAGCGCGCGATGGCAAGGTTCCGAATGAACCCAATCTTTCGCATCGAGAGAATCGACGTCGTACTGCATCCGCTAGACATGGTCTCCGTGGTCGTTGACCAGCTCGGTGAGCGCGTGGGTTCCTTGGAGGAACATGGGCAAGCGATTGGTGACGCGCTGGATGAGCTATTCGCCCGGTCGTGGGTTGATCGTCGTGCGATCGTTGCTTCGCGTCGGGAGGCTCACGTCGTAAGTAATTCAACCTAGCCTTTTTTGCGTTGGGCGCTGGGCGGTTCAATAGGTGATTTCTTTTTAGCTTCAGTGAGCGTCAAATCAACCCGATCCGATTTGTCTTGGAGTTGGCGATTGAACTTGGCTCCTATTTCTGTACGTTCCGGTTGCTGCGCGCCGTGCGCCTTGCATTTCATCCCGAAAAATGAATGTCTAGAAGCGCCCTGTATGGAATCACGGCTTTTAGCGACCAACAGAAAACCACAGAGGTACCTTAAATGAATCGACGAAAATTGCTAGCGGGCGGCTTGGCCGCAATCGGTGGAACCGCTTTGTTCAAGGATTTGTTTGCGCAGCGCCCCGGCCCAGCTGCGCCTGACGCTGCGTCGGTAAAAACGGCCATCGAGCAGTCTAAAGGGCCCGCGCCAAAGGTGGATAAGCTCACCCTCAAGTCTGAAGAGTGGAGAACGCGCCTCAGCCCGGCGCAGTTCGACGTACTGCGCAAAGAAGGCACCGAACGCCCGTGGACGAGCGCGTTCAACAACGAAAAGCGCAAGGGCATGTTTCATTGCGCCGGCTGTGATCACGTGCTGTTTAGTTCCGAGATGAAGTACGAGAGCGGCACGGGATGGCCGAGTTTTTTCACCACCATGCCCGGCGCATTCGAAAAATCGACGGACTTCAAAATGATCTACCCGCGCACCGAATATCACTGCGCAAAGTGTGGGGGCCATCACGGCCATGTGTTCAACGACGGTCCTGCTCCGACCGGTCAGCGCTGGTGCAACAACGGGGTCGCACTTTTATTTAAGCCATTGGCTTAAGAGGGTCGCGGGCTGGCGCGTTAAACCGACTTTGCCGCAATGATCGTCACACGCTCCAGCACAATCGGCTGCGTGGTCGACACATCGGGCGTGACCGAGGCGAAAATCGCCAGCACGGCGCCCACAGAGATCACGGACAACAGGCTCGCACCCACTGCCGTCGCGGCCGATTCGGTGCGGGAGAGGATTTGGAAAGTGCGGCTCATGGTGTGCTCGATTCAGTTCTAAAAAACATCGCGTCGTTGCGATGGAGTGAACTGTATTCGTCGGCAAACACGCTGTGTAGGGGCACGCGACGAATCGCGGGAGAAGCGCTCTAGCTGCAGATTTGCGGGGCGAACTTCAAGCCTCACGCCTTTCGAAATTCGAGCTTGGCGCCTTCATTGCGACTACTACGCGGCCTAAATCATGGCCTCAGTTGCACGTGATGCGTGTTGCCAATCTAATGATTAGGTTCAGAAAGGGATGCCTGAGGCAAATTTGACGCGCTGCGCCTGAAACAGTGTGTAGAGATCCCGGGCGGGAATCGCCTTTGTCGAGCTAACAGTATCGGCAAACAGCTCGTAGTACCGCAGGAATGTCAATTTGTCCTTTCCCCACGTTTTCGCCCAGATCGCTGATGGCATGCGCGACAACACCTCATTGAAGAGATAGTTGTTTGTAGTTTTGACAACGCCCGTTGAGATCGCTATCGCATCTTGGAGCGACGAATAAGTCAGCAACAGTGGTTTCTCTAAGCCCGGCTTGTGTGCATTCAATCCAAGAAAAATCGCGTTTTTCACCCCAAGCTTGCCAAATCTATGAACAGCGCAGTGGCGCAATTGGCAAACGGTTGCATAGTCCCTAAACGTTGTGACCAGATCGGCTGGTAGATTTCCCTTTATCCCTACAAACTGGCGTATCGCATCGGTCAAACTACTCTCGCTGACGAAAGTGACCCGTTCCAGCAGGGCTTCGGGCAACATGGTCTTGGACAGATGCATTGCCGCGCCAAATGTGACGGGTTGATCCTCCGAACATATCTGGCATTCGGCATCCAATGTGATTAGCCGGCGAAGCAGCGTTCTGAAATAGCTTTCCACTGCTGCGACGACGCCCAAGAGAATTAGTTGCGCCTGCAATGGGTCAAATTCCGAGGGATTCGGGGTCAACAAATTAATGGATGCCAATCGAGCAAGATACTGGTCTATTGCGGATTGTTTGGATTCGATGTGATTGACATCGAATAGCGCGGCCGTTACCAGTTGTGGATTGGCCTGCGCGCGACAAACTTGCAGCTTTGAACGAAACGTTGCCATAGTCAAGACAAAAACTCTTCGATTACGCCCTCTACCTTGCGAATTATTTCGCCCGCACGCACTGGCCCAACGTAGCTGGCTTTCTGAAGATCCGCAGACGCATTTTGCGAAGCGTATACGTCGCCAACCGTACGCATCTGTGTGTCCTCCTTAAGCCGCTGAACCATAGTCTGACTTATTTCTGGAATGTCGCCAAGAGGCAACTTCATACATTCCTCGAACATTGACTCCGCGACAAGTTCTTCGCCACAATGATGGCAATACTTCTGCGACACATTTATTCGCTCGGTGCCGCAGTTTTGGCACGGTGGCAAGTCCAGCTTCATCCGGGCTAATCCGTCGGCGCTTAGCAGAGTTGATATCTCTCGTCGAATCGGGTGTTTTGCGGACGGCGCGTGAATACAAGCGGTCAGACTGGTTGACCACGCCGCACGTCCGAACGCGCCGCGTCGCCATAAGAATGAAAGATGCGGAATGTATCTGTCGTATTTGCGATCCGGTCCATGTGACACCTGTTGAAGGGGATACAGTAGTCCGACCTCGACTAAGAACCGCAACATTCGTTGTGAAAGCGAGGAACGATTCTGCTCCTGCTGTAGGCCAAGTATTATGTTTCGAACACCTGTGTCGGTCGACTGCGCTGCGGCGACGTCGTGCACTACTTTGTCAAATAAGTCCCCGCCTGCCTCAACGATCGAAGCAAACTGCTTGAGCTTAATTCCTAGCGAATCGTACTCGGCGCGGATGAGCTCGGTTTGCGTCTCGACAATCCCGTTTACTTGCTGTTGAGTGGACTTCTGCTGCGAGTTAAGTAACTCTCTGAGTAAACGCAGAAAAGTTCGCGGTATACCGAAGGATAGGTATTTGAGGAGCTCGAGAACATCTGTGTTTATTACCGCAATCTGTTCGGGTAGGAGACGGCGATTCGCGATATCGCCCATAATTTGCGAGTACTCGGCGTCTTCAACCGAAAGCCAGAGATGGACTTCTTCAGCTTCGTGGGAAGCGTGAAACGTGGGGCCATACTGAGTTGACCCCGGGTACACCGATGCTTTTGGGGCTATCGACTCTGTTTTCAGTTGACGAAAAACTTCGAAGAAGGCCACGAGATATTCATCCGCCAAACTCAAGGCTGCATCGTCGAGTAAGAGCACGGCGCGAGAGCGGCCAGAGAAGTTGAGCAGTGTCCGTACTGCCTTAAGCACGTGGTCAACGGTTAAAAGTTGACCTAACTCTTCGTAAAGTTCCTCACCCGTGCCGCGCTCTAGCCGGCCCACCAACAGTGCGAGGCTCGTGCGATTGAATAGTGAATCTGCATCCCTCAGTATGGATTCAGACGCTTTAGCGTCAGCAAGCCAGTCGAACGCGCTAAGCAACAATTTAGCTAGAACCCAAGAATGAAACCTCTGCCTGGCGTCGGGAGTCTTCTTGAGCAGTGGTTCTAGGTTCAAATAGCGATTGAAAGTTGAGTAGAGTGCAAGCGGTTTGTCCGTATGTTTCAGCGCTTGCACGTAGGCATAGCGCATCACATGAGTCTTGCCCGTCCCTCGTGGCCCGACCAGCAGTTTTGCACCACGCGACAAAAGTTTCAGGCGCGCGCGACGGAAAACGTCTCCGTCGGCCAACGACGCATCGATTGCGTCGAGGCTCAGTTGATCGGCTCGTTCTTCGACTTCGGCCAGCTGTGCTGGTGGTTTCGCAGTGTTTGCCACTATTACGCCTCTAGATGAACTGGAAAATTCCGCAAGTCGGCAAGGTTCAGGTGCCGAGCCGCAACGCCTGAACAACGCGAGGCCAACCAGGCGCGCCCATAATCGCTAGATAGTTGCTTGAGCATTGTTCCGCCCAGACCAGGGGGCGGCCTCAGTCGGTAGACGCAATCTGTCAAAAGCGCGCAACCGCTAAGCACTCCTACGACCTTACTTTCAAGATTGCGACCTACCCGAGCGACAAGTATGTCTCCAGGCTCTGCCCAGGTGCGTCGGTCGTTCGATGTTGGAAATTGCTGACCCAAAGTGATCCACGTTCCGGCACAGGAATCAAGGATGTCGGTCGTGTGGAAAACAGGCACTCCCGCAAGACGAGAGGCGGTTGCCTCAACCGAACCGCGATGTATGCCGGTTGCAAGTTTGCCGAGACTGTTAACTGTTGCAATTTGGCGAACGAATGGCTCGCCGTGTAACGAAGCGTGAAAGTTGAAGTCCATGCGGATGGTAGCTTTCTCGCTGGGCACCACTGCGATTTCAGAGTGGAGCACGCCGTTAACAAGCGTTCTGATGGGGACAAAGTTCGTTCCCCCTACCCCTTTCTGGACAACGACGATATGCGCAGCTGCTTCTGTATGCATGAATGCCCTTCTTGGCAGACTTACAACTGCATCGACGCGATACCTACGGAGAAGCTCCTGACGAAACTTAAGATACTTGACTCCAGAGACCAAGCTATCAGGCAGAATAATTCCTAGAGTCGACTCGCTTCCGAGAAGTCGCAATGCCTGAGACAAAAAAAGCAGTGCTGAATCCGCGTCAGCGAGAACCGGCATGCAGCCGCTGAAGCCTGACGCTTCCAGAATCTCGTCGAATCCCTTGCGCCAAACAGGAGTCGTGAAAGGCGGATTGCAGACAGCAGCATCAAAATTACCAAACTGTTTTCGCACGAACTTCGCTAGGCTCGGCTCAAGCGCATCGGAAAGCAAGTGGTGGTGGGTGCTGATCAATTCGGAAGAGAGTAACTTCGAAAGGCACCCAGAGGATGCCGCGTCGATGTCGATGGTGAGTAGCTTGAGGTTGGACCACTGTTTGGTCGCTGCTAACGTGAGCGAGCCGCCGCCAACACCCAAGTCGATTAGCGCTGAGGGTCGACGCAAATGCATCAGCTCAACCAGTAACTGACCAAAGGCTGGCTTCGTGTAGTAGCGCCCGAACTCTGATCGGGCTTGCGCGCTGATAGTGCTCACTAGTTTCCTTAAATCCACATCTAACTGTAGGGCATGACGCGTTCTTCTGCTTTACGGCTCCGCAGGAAGCCGCAACGAGTCAGTGGGACGGTCTATCTTCTGCTTTCCTCATTCTTCGGATCGACCCGCTGCAATTCCAGTACTGTTTTCGCGTCTTACTCTACCGTAACACTCTTGGCCAAATTCTGCGGCTTATCCACATCCGCCCCTCTAGCCGTGGCCGCGTGACACGCAAGCAGTCGCAGCGGTACGACGAGCGGGACTGGCGAGAGTATGCCGTAGTGTTCGGGCAAGCGAATCATGTGCAGACCTTGGATTAAAGGGGCCGGGTTTGGATTAAAGGGGCCGGGTTCATTTATGGTGTTGCAACGTGCATTTGTTACACCCCGTGCAACTCACCGCCCCGCCGCTACCTTGTAAACCGCGTTCCGTTCCCGCTTGCCCACGGCCACGACAATCACGATCACTTCGCTGTCGCGGACTTCGTAAACCAGTCGATAGCCGACGCTGCGCAGTTTGATCTTGTATCGATCTTTATGGCCGCTGAGCTTTGATGCGGGAGAGCGCGGGTTGGTTAGCCGTTCTGCGAGCTTGGTTTTGAATTGCTCGCGCGTGTTGTTGTCGAGCTTCCACCACTCCTTCAGGGCCTCTTCGAGGAAGCCGAGTTCGTACTTCAACGGCTACAGATCGGCGAGTTTGACTTTGACGACACGCTGGCCTTTGCGTGCGTCGGCGATGGCGTTGAGCTCCAGGTCTTCCAGCTTGTCCAGCTTGTCCATCAGCGCAGCGTAGGCCTTGGCGGGCACGCAATAGAACGCAGGCTCGTTGCGGTTCAGGATCGCTACCGGAAAGCCCTCGCCTGCCGCGACGGTGCCCATCGGGTTCTTCTTTAGTTCCGACACGCTTGCCGTAGTTTGAGCGAGGATGAGGTTTGCCATGACCGAATTAGCGTGCTGTTTAAAGTACCAATTATAGTGCTTGCGAACCGAGCGAATCGGTTTATAGTTCGGTCGTTCCACAAGCACAGGATCACCAAGAACGGGCTGTGGGTAACCACGAGTTGCGAAATTGCGATGATCGCCTGAGCGCTCAATCTTCGCGAATAGCCGCTTCAGGGTAAAGCTCCGGCAACAAAAACTGCAGCGCATCAAGCGGGAAGGCAAAGCGCACCGGGGCGACGTGGCCTGTGCTGGTGACGAGGCCGGTTTCGATGAGCTGGGAGAGCAGCGTGCGGGCCGTGCGTTCGCCCAGCCCGGTCATCTGCTGGAACTCGCCGCGCGCGGTGGGGCCGGCGAGAAAGAGGTGGTAGAGCGGCAGCGCGGCTTCAGGGCGGATGCGTTTGTCGTGTGCGGCGCGAAAGCTGATCAGCGCCTGGATACGGGTCTTCATTTCGTCAAGCCTGAACATGCGGGTCATGAAGTTGACTTGGTCTTCGCAGATTCCGACGACCCATTCGCACCAGCGGCGTAGCTCTTTCTCACTCAGGTTACCGCGTCCGTCGAGGTCGCCCTGGCGTGGCGCGTCGGCGGCATCGAGGCGTTCGTAGTATTCCTCGCGACGGCGGGCGAGGCCGCGGCTGACCGACCACAGGCCGCCACTCAAAGGCCACAGGGCGCAGTGGGTCTGCAGGCGGCAGGCGCGGCCGTTGCCGTCGATGAAGGGGTGAATCCAGGCCATGCGCTGGTGGGCGGCGGCAGTGACGATGAGCTGATCTTCGAACAGATGCGGGCACGCGTAGACCTGATCGAAGCGCGCAAGGAAGGCCGCCAGCGCGTCGGGCGGGGGCGGCTCGTGGCGGCCGACGGCCACCTGTCGTGTGCGCCACTGTCCGGGCTGGATGACTTCGCCCTCGGTGGTCAGGCGGTCTGCCTCGATCAGGCGGCTGTAGAGCTCGCCATGTGCCTGCTTGATGAAGGCGCCGGAGAGGGCCGTGGCGCCGCTCTCAACGGCGGATTCCAGCGCGCGCTCGGCATCGATGTGGGCGAGCGCGACGCGCTGTAATCGGGCGACATCCGGTTTGTCGGAGAAGTCGCGCCGCAGGGCGCGGCCAATGTTGTGCGGATGCGTGCTCTGACCCTCGACGCGGTTGGAGTAGTAGGAGCTCATCTCCCGCACCAGCTGGCGCAGGCTGGCGATGGTGTCGGGATGCACGGCGGCGGACAGGCGCAGGGATTGCTCAATGACGGCACGGGAGCGCTCGCGCAGAGCGTCCAGCCCAGTTTGCGGCAGCAGGGGCTCGAACTGATGCGGCTGGGTGTGTTGCGCGATTTGGGTGTTTTTCATTGTTTTTTGGGTAGCAGTGCCGGTATTATTGCCGGTACTTTTACCAGTGTTTTTCATCGTTTTTTGTGTACTTTATATCATATAAATCAATTATTTATGTAAATTCTATATGGTCTATTCATATTTTCTATGCGATAAATTTGCCGGTATTTTTTCCATTGTCGGTAGCGCGAAACTTGAGAGTTCAGGTTCCAATACTGTTCACTTAAGCCGAGAAAATCTCATTGGCGCTCGGGCTGAGTGGGCCGTTACCTGAGTGGCATGCGATGAACCCTTCGACAAGCTCAGGGCGAACGGTTGTTAAACATACGGCATTTGGTCAAGTTCAATCTACGCAAGCAACGTCTGAGGGCTTAGCTTCAGTTACTCCGTCCCCTCGTTTCTCATCACAACAGCGCCGCCGCGCAGCCATCGTGCCGCAGGGCTGCTGACGATTGACCAAAACGCGAATCGCTCCCCGATACGGAATCCTCGCAATCCATCGTGTGGCGAATGGCATAACGTGCTCGTTGTCATTTGCACAGAACCAAAAACCAGCCGACAATCTGTCGCTCAGGCCACTTCAATCGGAAACAATCTATGCGCGATGCCACTATTCCAGTCCTTTTGATCGTTGGTGGGTTGGCCCTGCTTGGTTGGAATTTTGGTTGGATTCCTGATTGGAATACGCTGATTGCGTTGGCGTTTGTTGGGGCTGGTGTGGCGATTTTGGTGTTGGATGGGTTAACGAAAAAGTCGTTGGTGGCGGGGCCGGTGTTGATTGCCGTTGGGTTGGGCTGGTACGGCTACTTCGATCTTGGCTGGCGTTCGCGCTTGATCGTGCCGCTTTTGATGATTTTCGCGGGATTGATGATGCTGATTGCGCGCTTTGCGCCGCTGCCCGACACCAAGCAGGGCGGCGTGTTGGCACCGCGTGAAAAGGACGCAACGCGGTTTTGAGTGTCGTGGGTAGGCTTGATGTTTCAGGGCGTTTGAATTCTTAGGTCTGAACCCCCTAGAATCCTCTGTATGGCGAAACAAACTTACCTAGATTTCGAACAGCCGCTGGCTGAGCTGCAATCCAAAATTGACGAGCTGGCTGAGCTGCACAACGGCGTGGATCAGCTTGATGTGTCCGACGAGCTCAAGAAGCTCACCAAGAAGCTCGCCGAGCTCAACAAATCGATTTACTCCAAGCTCACGCCGTGGCAAGTGGCGCAGGTGTCGCGGCATCCGCAGCGGCCTTACACGCTGGATTACGCGCACGGCTTATTCACAGATTTCGTGGAACTGCATGGTGACCGCAGCTACGCCGATGACGCGGCGATTGTGGGCGGTTTGGCGCGCTTCAACGGCAAAAGCTGCATGGTGATCGGCCAGCAGAAAGGCCGCGATACCAAAGAAAAAGTGCTCCGAAACTGGGGGATGCCGCGCCCTGAGGGCTACCGAAAAGCGCTTCGTTTGATGAAGATGGCGGACAAATTTGGGCTGCCGATTTTTACGTTTGTCGACACCCCTGGTGCGTATCCTGGCGTGGGCGCTGAGGAGCGCGGGCAGTCCGAAGCGATTGGCCGAAACCTCTTTGAGATGGCGCAAATTCAAAGCCCCATCATCGTCACGATCATTGGCGAGGGCGGCTCGGGCGGCGCGCTGGCGATTGCCGTGGGCGACGTGACGATCATGTTGCAGTACTCGACGTACTCAGTAATTTCGCCCGAAGGCTGCGCATCGATTTTGTGGAAAAGCGCCGAGCGCGCACCCGAGGCCGCGGAGGGTTTGGGCATCACGGCGCAACGCTTGAAATCGTTGGGGCTCATCGATCACATCGTGCCGGAGCCCGTGGGCGGTGCGCATCGCGATCCGGTCACAATGATGGGCAGTTTGAAGAGCGTGCTCGAGGCGGAGTTGGCGAAGTTTTCTGCGCTGACCCCGAGCGCACGTTTGACGCAGCGGCGGGCACGTTTGGCGGGCTACGGCGCGGTGAAAGCCGCCTAGCCCACCTCGGCGTTCCCCAGAATTTCATCGGTGAACGGCAGCCGCATCGACGAAGCACTTCGCTCGCTCTGTGAATCGTTGCCCTCTGATTCAACACTCTGCGTGGCGTTTTCTGGCGGGCTTGATTCGGCGGTCTTGTTGCACGCCCTCGCCCGGTTGCGACCATCGATCAAGCTTCGCGCCCACCATGTCCATCACGGCTTGAGTGGCAATGCGGATGCATGGGCGGCGCATTGCCAAACGGCCTGTGATGCGCTCGCGGTGCCGCTGACCGCCGCCCGCGTTAGAGTTGAACGCAATGCGCCACAAGGCATCGAGGCCGCCGCACGAGAGGCTCGCTACAGCGCGTTGATGGCCGACGCCGCATCTGACAACGCCTTCGTCGTCACCGCACATCACGCGCTCGACCAAGCCGAAACGCTGCTGTTGCAGCTGCTGCGCGGCAGCGGACCTGCGGGGCTTGCAGCCATGCCGTTGCGAGCCGATCAGCTGCTGCGCCCGCTCCTGAATGTTTCGAAATCGGACATCATTGCTTACGCCGCATCGCACGGCGTTTCTCACATCGACGACGAGAGCAACCACGATCCGCATTACTCTCGAAATCGGTTGCGAATCTACGTGTGGCCTGCGATTGCCAAAGCCTTTCCGAGCGCGGAATCGAGCTTGTCGCGCGCTGCTCAGTTGCAAGCGGAAGCCGATGAGTTGGCGCAGGCAATGGCGTTGCAAGATGCCGCAAATTCCATCGATGCAGGCGGCTCGACGCTGGCATTGCAACCTTGGCGAGCGCTCTCCACGGCACGTCGTCGCAACCTGCTCCGCTACTGGCTCGCTTTGAACGGCTCACCAGCGCTGGCGTTTGAGCGGCTGCACGAATGGGAAAAGCAATTGATGTCGCACCAAGAGACGCAAAACATTGTGCTCCGACCGGCTCGCGCAGATGCAACGGTTCGCGTGTTTCGAGATGTCGCGTTTTGGGTGCCCGATTCGGTCACCGAACCATCGAGCGCCTCGCTGCAACCGATGGAGTGGCGAGGTGAAGCTTCGGTTTTGTTTGGAAGCGGAGCGCTCTCGTTCGACGCGCCGCAAGCGTTAGCCACAGCTAGCAGTTCGCGAGCCGCGCGGTTGCTACGCCGACCCGAACCGAATGAGCGCTGGCTCATCCGCCCGCGACAAGCTGGCGACGCCATCGCCCTCTCAGCAAACTCGGGTCGTGTGAGCTTTAAAAACGTGATGCAGCAAGCCAGCATTGCGCCGTGGCTTCGGGCGCATTGGCCGGTGTTGACCTGTAATGGCGTTGTGGCGTGCATTCCGGGCGTTTGCGTTGCAGATCAGTTCGCTGCGAACAGTCCGAAAAATGCAGTCGCGCCCCTCTGGAAACCCCAATAGACATCGCGCGTTCCCACTTAAAATTGAGGCAATGTCAGCGCTTGGCTCGCCAATGCGTTATCGACACAACGATAAAAATTCTTTGGAGAGACCCCATGTTTAAAAAAGTTTCACTGCTCTCAGCAGTGGCAGCATCGCTCGCGTTCGTCGCTACCGCAGCCAGCGCAAGCTATCCCGATAAACCGATCTCAGTCGTCGTACCGTTCGCAGCGGGCGGCCCGACCGACGTCGTTGCGCGAAATCTCTCGCAAGCCTTGGGCACGCAGCTCAAAGGTTCGCTGGTGGTGGAAAACGTGGGCGGCGCAGGCGGAACCATCGGTGCCGGCAAAGTAGCGCGCGCTCCGGGCGACGGCTACACGCTGCTGTTTCACCACATCGGTATGTCCACTGCGCCATCGCTTTACCGAAAACTTGATTTCAAGCCGCTCGAGGATTTCATCCCGATTGGTGCAGTGGTTGATGTACCGATGACACTCATCGGCAAGCCACAAATGACCGCCACCAATGCCAAGGATTTGGTCGCCTACGTCAAAGCCAACAAAGACAAAATCAATTTGGCCAACGCGGGTCTCGGATCAGCATCGCACCTCTGCGGATTGCTCTTGCAGAGCGCCATGAAAACGGATCTCACGACCGTGCCATTCCAAGGCACTGGCCCAGCAATGACGGCGCTTTTGGGCGGTCAAGTCGATCTGATGTGTGATCAGTCAACTAACACGACGGGGCAAATCAAAGGCGGCAAGGTCAAAGCCTACGCCGTGACCAGCAAAGGCAAGCTCGCGAATTTCCCAGAGCTGCCACCGCTCAATGCCGAATTGCCCGGTTTTGAAGTTGGCGTTTGGCACATCCTGTATGCACCGAAAGGCACCCCAGCGCCCATCGTGACGCAGCTGCAAACCGCATTGCAAGCCGCGATGAAAGACCCAGGTTTTGTGACCAAGATGAAAGAGCTTGGCGCTGAAATCATGCCGGTCGACAAGCAAAACTCAGCCGCTGCGAAAGCACTTTTGGCCGCTGAAATCGCGAAATGGTCACCGATCATTCAAGCAGCAAAAGCCTACGCCGACTGATCAGTTACGTAGCCTTGTTGGGCACGATCTAATCGCGCTCAACACCTTTCCGAAAAGCCCGCCAGACGAAAGTCTCGCGGGCTTTTTGTTTCTCATCGTTAGTGGCTTGCTTGATTATCAACTTGACCCAGGTCGAGACATTGTCATCCTGAGCGGAGCGAAGGATCACGGCGCATACAAAAGGCGCTCTGGCGAAGACAAACGGGTGCATCCTAATGTTTCGCTCCGCTCAACATGACAACGCTGCCGCACTGCTTGCCGCTCAGTCATGTTGATTATCCAATTAGCTTTATTCTTGAATCGCTTATAAATTAAGGCTTACAGCAATTTTAATTCTATTTTTGAATATTCACATAAATGCGCTAAAAGCCAACAAAAACAACACTTTTATAGAAAATGCTGTTGCAGCGATTCAAGCGCGTCCATCACGACGTTACTACCGTTCCACCATTCCTTCCACCTTGTGGAACCACACGTTTCAACGGCCATAAATTCTGTTTGAAACACTGAATTCACCTAGGATAGACTGTGTGTTGCAACGCACCATAGCTTCCCATTCACCGTTTTCGAATTCGCGATCATGCCTCCACGCTCCGCCTCGTCCATCCACCACGCCGCCTCTGCGCGGGGTTTGCCCAAAGCCGCCTCAAACGCCAAGAAAGGCGCAGCCGCCAATTCGAGCGGCGGCGTGCAAAGCCTGACCCGCGGCTTGTCGTTGCTCGAACAGTTGGCCGAATCCGAAGGCGGCATTTCGCTCACGGAAATTTCAGCACGTGTGGGGCTCGCACCGTCCACCGCGCATCGCCTGCTCAACACGCTGGCCGACATGGGCTTCGTCGTGCAAGCCAATGACTCTGGGCTCTGGTACATCGGTCTTAAAACGTATCGCGTGGGCTGTGCGTTTGTTTCGAACCGCGATTTCGTTGGCGAATCGCATGTGCATTTGCGAAAGCTCATGGAAGCTTCGGGCGAAACGGCGAACCTATCGATCCTTGACGGCACGCACGTTTGCTTCATCGCACAAGTGCAGTGCCACGAGGTGATGCGCATGCTCGTTCGCCTCGGTTCGCGCCTACCAGCGCACGCATCGGGCTCTGGGAAGGCCATTCTTTCGGCCTTGCCTGAGGACGAATTGGTGGGGCTGCTCCGCGAACTCAAGCCGCAGAAAATGACGCCCAAAACGATCATCGATGCCGATCAGTTGCGCTTGCAATTTGCCACCATTCGCGCACGCGGCTACAGCTACGACGACGAAGAAAACGCGATGGGCTTGCGCTGTGTCGCCGCTCCAATTTACGATGAATTCGCCGAACCACTCGGCGCGATTTCGCTAGCCGGCCCGATCGCCCGGCTCACCGACGAGCGCATCCTAAAGCTCGGCCCGCTCGTTGCACACACAGCACGAGACATCACCGAGAAATTGGGTGGTGTGGTGCCGGTTGAGGTTTGAGTCGTAACGCGATCTCAATCGAAAACTGTTCGATTAACGGACGAAATTTTTTGCCATAGATTACACAGATGAACACAGACTTTCATTGGCTGAATCCAAGTTCATCCGTGCAATCTGTGCAATCTGTGGCTAAAAAATTCTTAGTCGACAGTATTGAGACTTGCGCCCCCCCTCAGCGACGAACTTGTCCCGCACGAAGCGCGCGGGCGACACCATCACAAAGCGCCGACCTTCGTCGCTTTAGCAGCAGCGTCAATCAACGTTTTCAGCGCGGTGACATCAACGTCCGCCAGTCGCTTGATGTAGAGACAGCCCTTGCCGGTTTTGTGTTTGCCCAGCTCGGCGACCGTTGCCGCTGACGTTTGCGCGTCGAGCAG
>JAAFHR010000300.1 GCA_013298455.1 Betaproteobacteria bacterium
GGCTTTTCGCCGAGGGCGCATTTGCTCAGGCCTTTGTGCCGCTATTGGCTGAATACAAGGGGCAACGCGGCGAAGCGGCCACTCACACACTAATCAATCGAGTGGCGACTTTGCAGCTATTGGCGCTCATTGTGGTCACGATCATCGGGATCATCGCCGCGCCGTTCTTGATCACCTTGTTCGCCTCGGGCTTCGATAAAACACCCGGAAAAACGCTCCTAGCGACTCAGCTGCTGCAAATCATGTTTCCGTATTTGCTGTTCATTTCGCTCACGGCGCTCGCCGGCGGCGTGATGAATATTTGGAAGAAATTTGCGATTCCAGCGTTTACGCCTGTGCTTTTGAACATCTGCATGATCGCCGCGTCGCTCTTCGCAGCGTCTTATTTCAGGGAGCCCATACATGCTTTGGCGTGGGGCGTTGTTGTGGGCGGAATCGCACAACTTTCTTTGCAGCTGTATTCGGTTCACAAGGTCGGGATGTTTCCGCGGCTTGATTTCAATTTCAACGACGAAGGCCTTCGCCGCATGCTCAAAACCATGGGCCCGGCGTTGATTGGCGTCTCGATCGCGCAAATTAGTTTGCTGATCAACACCAACTACGCGTCTTTTTTCGGCGACGGCGCCGTGAGTTGGCTCAAAAAAGCGGATCGCTTGATGGAGCTACCGACCGCGCTCTTGGGCGTGGCCATCGGCACCGTGATCCTGCCGGCGTTGGGCGCATTGCGAAACGAAAAAAACACGAAGGGTTACGCCGATTTGCTCGACTACGGCATGCGCTTTGCACTGATCGCTACGCTGCCTGCGATGGCGGTGATGATGCTCTTGGCCGTGCCGATGGTCTCAACACTTTACGAGCGGGACGCATTCTTGGCGAGCGACTCGCTAAAAACCGGCCCCGCAGTGGCCGCCTACGCCGTGGGCATCATCGCACTGGTGTGGATCAAAATCCTCGCGCCTGCGTTTTACGCGCAGCAAGACACTGCCACGCCCGTGAAGATCGGCATCAAAGTGCTCATCATCACGCAGCTTTTCAACGCGCTCTTCGTGTGGTGGATTTTTGATCGCTACGCGCCCGATTTGAAGCACGCCGCGCTCGCACTCTCAACCAGCCTCGGCGCGATTTTAAACGCTTGGTGGCTCTTCGCCGGACTCAAGGCGCGTGGCCTCTACGTACCGCAACCCCGCTGGTCGCGCTTTGCGTGGCAGCTCACCGCCGCCACGGCGCTCGCGACCCTCGTCGTGATGATCGCCAGACCGACGGATCAATGGTGGGTGACCGCAGCCGAAGTGCCGCGCATTGCGATGTTGGCAACGCTTTTTGCCCTAGGCGGCGCGGCCTATTTGGGCTCGCTGTATTGCTTTGGTTATCGATTGCGCGATGTGAAGCGGTAGTGTGAAACAACGCAATACCGGGCCGAAGTTTTAATGCAGCTTGATTGTTAATCTGACTCAGCTCGAGGCATTGTCATCCAGAGCAGAGCGAAGGATCACGGCGCATACATCAGGCGCTTTGACGAACAGAAACGGGTGCATCCTGATGTTTCGCTCCGCTCAACACGACAACTACTCAACGCTGTTCGCTGTAGAGCCATGTTGATCGTCAGGTGACACAGATTCCGCAGATCGAGCCGACACTGATCGCAGGCGGAAGCCTAAAGAAAATCTGCGGCAATCTGCGTCAAAAATCCGCGCGAATCTGCGTCAAAAGCATTTGCACTACCCGAATCGCTTCGCAATCCAATGGTCAAGCGACACTTTGCCGGGGCCTTGCGCGATCAGGTAGAGCAGCACGGCCGCCCACAGGCCATGGGTTGGATACGCGCCGGGATAGACCAAGAGCTGGATGGTCGCCGTCATGCCCAAGAGCGCCAGCGCTGAAAATCGCGTGGCTAAGCCGATCAAGATGAGCGCGGGGAACACGTGCTCTGAAATGGCGGCGAGCGGCGCGGCGATGCTCGGATCGATGAAAGGCAGTTTGTACTCGTCTTTGAAGAGCGGGATGACCGAATCGGCGAGCTTTGGAATCCCAAACTTGAATTCGCCTGAGATGAAATCGAGTGCGAAACCTTCGACCTTGGTTTGGCCTGATTTCCAAAAGGTTGCTGCGATTGAAAATCGGGCGAGCAGCGCGATGAGCGATAGCGGAATTTGGCTGAAAAGGCCGATGAGCTTGGTGATGAGTGATGTCATGATGATGGCTATAGGGATGGAGTGACGATAAGCGATTGATTGACAAGCAACGCGAGTGTTTCGGTGAGCGCGAATGCGGCGTCGACGTTTTGCGCAATGCCGATGGCGGCCAATAGCGTTTCACCGTGTTGCAGCGCTTCGAGAAACGCCGCAGAAGCTTTGGGAATCTGTTGTGTTTGCACTTCGAATTGCACTCGGTAAACGACCCATGATTCGGGTTGCTGGGTGTCAACCGTGTGCAGATCCAATGCGCCTTGGTGTGCCGCCCACAGCGAAAACGCCGCGAAGTTCGACGTGATCACATAGAGCGATGGATCGAGTGCAACACGCGCATCGGGGTTGGTGAGGAGCGTGGTGAGCTCCGTCTGCGGCAGCGGCGTTGCATCGGTTGCGTGATAACTCTGCACCCGCGCATATTCAAGTCGCGCCACGTCGGCCAAGTAGGGCAAGCCGCTCGCGGGCTCGAAGCCTTCGATGAACGCCGCGAACTCATCGCCGTAGTGCGCCAAGATGCGCGTTTTGGGTGGATGCGCACGAACGAACACCAAGGCCATGGCTCGAAAAAATTCGTCACCCACAAGCGCTTGAACGACAGAAAACGTGTCGGCGAGCGCATCAACGAGCGACACGCACACGTTGTTTCGATACACCGAAAATCTGGATTGGCAATCGCTGCCATCATGCGAGCGCAGACCGCCCACGACGCAATCAGGATCGAGCAGTGCGCGTGAAAAATCGGTGGCGTTGAACGTCATGACAACACCGATGCGGTTTTGGGTTTTGCGCGTTGCATGAAGTGCTCGGCGCGCTGGGTTTCGTCGAGCAACACGGCGAGCGCGGGCACGTCGTTGTCGCGCTCGATGAGCGTAGGCTTGGGGCCGCACAGCGAAATCGCATCGGCGTAGAGTTGCCACACAACCTCTGCGACAGGCGCACCGTGGCTATCGATCAACAGCGTCACGCCGTCGCTCGTTTGCGTGGTGGCAAAACCCGCTAAATGAATTTCACCGACGCTGTGCAACGGCAGCGCACGAAGGTACTGCGCTGCATCGAACCCGTGGTTGACGCAGCTCACGTGAATATTGTTAACGTCTAGTAGCAGCCCACACCCGCTGGTTGCAATGAGCTCGCGAATGAACGTTGGTTCCTCAATGTCTGAGGCGTCAAGTGCCACGTAGGTCGATGGATTTTCAATGAGGATGCTTCGACCCAACGCGTTTTGCACTTGGTCAATGTGATCGGCTACGCGCCTCAGCGATGCGGCGTTGTAAGCGAGCGGCAATAGATCGTTGAAAAACGTGTCGCCGTGGCTTGACCACGCTAGATGTTCAGAAAACGATTGCGGTTCGTAGCGCGTAATCAGCGCCTTGAGTCGGGCGAGATGCGCCACATCAAGCGGCGATTCACCACCAATCGATAGGCCCACGCCGTGAATCGAGAGCGGGAATTGCTCGCGAAGTTTGCCCAAGTAGTGATGAAACGCGCCGCCGCTCACCATGTAGTTTTCGGCGTGAATTTCTAGAAAACCAATCTCGTGTTCACCGCTCAGTAGTTCGGTGAAATGCTGCGTTTTTAGGCCGACACCAGCGCGAAGCGGTAAGGTGAATGACGGTGGGAATTGCATCGCAGGAGCGCCATGTTGCGCTGGAGGATCAGAAACAGACAACATGACTTTCCCCTGCGATGCGCGTTGAACAACTACGCTTTCTTAGCGACGAATTC
The DNA here is from genome assembly GCA_013298455.1 of Betaproteobacteria bacterium. Classification (GTDB taxonomy): domain Bacteria; phylum Pseudomonadota; class Gammaproteobacteria; order Burkholderiales; family Casimicrobiaceae; genus Casimicrobium. The sequence continues at coordinate 3,915 of JAAFHR010000300.1, forward strand.
TTTGAGCTGACCGAAACCGGTTGACGACGTCGGCGACGCTGTCTTTTCGCAGGTGCCCTTGGGCACGAGACGCCATGCGTTGGCTTGGAAGTCCACTTTCGACGTTCCAGCGCAGGTGGTGCCAGGGCCCGCAGCGCAGTCGTTTTTGCCTTTGAGCGACACGCCGAAGCACTTTTCGGTCTCTGCAGGTTGAGCAACGCTTGTGGTGGCCGATACGGCGATGATGGAGCCGAGCGCTAAGGCGAGTGCTGCGGCGGCGTTACGTGAGGTGAGTGATGGGGTCATGATGAGTCCTTAAAAAATGAATTGAGAGGGAGACAATTTCGAAGCCGTCGATTAACCGACACCCGAACCGAAAATCACCGCTGTACGAAACGGCGTGAGCGATGATTTTGGGTTTGGGCCGCAAGCGGGGTGTCGAGCGGAGGAGGAACTCGACACCCAGTTTGCGAACACCTTTGATGACTACATCGCAGAGTTCGCACCGTCGACAAAGTGTCCGGCGACTTGTGGCTCATACTTCACGGCGACATCCGTGTGCGCTGTGTCAGTGACGCTGAAGACGCCGAAGTTGCCGTCGGTGTTGTATTGACCGCCGAATGGGCTATTGAGGATGGCTGCGGTCTTGGCACCAGCGTTGGCAGCTTGGCGCACTGCTTTGGCTGTGAGCACTGGCGCTGCTGGCGTCGT
>JAAFHR010000301.1 GCA_013298455.1 Betaproteobacteria bacterium
TGAGCGGGTGATCCATTTCTCGTTCGCGGCGGTGTCGTGGAAAACGACGTCGCGATACTTAGGGTGGATGCCTTCTTTCATGGGTGTTCCTTGTTGGGGTGATCACGGCGCCCCGCGGGAAGGCTCAACATCGCTGATATTCAGCAACGACGGCACATCAAGCGTCGGGATACGGGATCGAGTTCAATGGTTGAATCGGTCAAATTAAGCGCCAAACGAAACCTGCGTTTCGCCAGCGAAGCCCGCCATTATGCCGAAAACTGAGGCAAATCACAAGCCAGCGGCCTGCACATTCACTTCGGTCGCCGCCGCAGCAATCAATAACTTTTTCTTGATTTACGAGCGAACGCCTTATTTCATAAGGGTTACAAGGCATAGTGCTCGAAAAATGCTTAATATCGAAAACTAGCAAAACTTCGTTATAGCCCAATATCGGCGAGGCTTTTGAAAGTAATGCCATAAACGAAATACCAGTTCTCCGCGTTCTATGCTCAGGTGAGGGTTCGCCGCAGGGTAGATGCATCTTGAAACTCGCGCTATCGTTACCATCTCACCTTCGTCGTCGGTTCCGGGGCTCGCTCTCGGCTCACCCATAGGAGTGTTTTCGCTTTATGAAACGTATCGTTCTATTCCTCGTTACCAACTTGGCTGTGATGCTGGTGTTGGGGCTCGTGGTCAACATTTTGGGGCTCAACCGCTTCCTCTCGGCCAACGGCCTGAACCTCACGCAATTGCTCGGGTTCTCGCTCATCATGGGCTTCGGCGGCGCGATCATTTCGCTTCTGATGAGCAAGATGATCGCCAAGTGGAGCTCAGGCGTTCAGGTGATTAACGATTCGACCGATCCAACCCATGCGTGGATCGTCTCGACCGTGAAGCGCTTCGCTGACAAAGCTGGCATCGGCATGCCCGAAGTCGGCATTTACGAAGGCGAGCCCAACGCATTCGCCACCGGAGCGTTCAAGAATTCAGCACTCGTTGCGGTGTCAACCGGTTTGCTTCAAGGCATGACCCGCGAAGAAGTTGAAGCGGTGATTGGTCACGAAGTCGCGCACATCGCCAATGGCGACATGGTGACGATGACGCTGATCCAAGGTGTGATGAACACGTTCGTGGTGTTCATCTCGCGCGTCGTCGGTTACTTCGTTGACAAGGTGGTTTTGCGCAACAACAACGACGGCCCCGGTATCGGCTACATGGTCACCGTGTTCATCATGGACATGCTCTTGGGTGTGCTCGCCGCCATCGTTGTGGCTTGGTTCTCCCGTCAACGCGAATTCCGCGCTGACGCCGGTGCAGCCGAGCTGATGGGTAACAAGCAGCCCATGATTAACGCTTTGGCTCGTTTGGGCGGTATGCAGCCCGGCGAATTGCCCAGCGCCGTCAAGGCCATGGGCATCGGCGGCAAAATGGGTTCGCTCATGTCAACGCATCCGCCGATGGAGGCGCGGATCGCCGCGCTGCAAGCGCTTCGCTAGTCGAACTCGATCTCAGAAAAAGGGCTCTTCGGAGCCCTTTTGTTTTACCCCCCCTCTCCCCCGGAGGGAGAGGGGTTGGGGGAGAGGGGGCACCAAATTCGAAGCTCCAAATTCGCGCTCCGAATCAATATCCCCCTCTCCCCAGCCCTCTCCCTCCGGGGGAGAGGGAGCAAAGCCCCAACCGAGTAGCATTTCGCCATGCATTTCTACGCCACCGTCGCGCTCTCCGCGTTTCTCCTCTTTCTCGTTCAACCGCTGATCGCCAAGCAAATCTTGCCTTGGTTTGGCGGCAGCTCAGCCGTGTGGACGACGTGTATGTTGTTCTTCCAAGCGGCGCTGTTGTTGGGCTACGCGTATTCCGACGCATCGCCTCGTGCGCTGGGGCCGCGACGGCAGCCGATCGTTCACATTGTCATCGCACTCGTCTGCTTGCTGGTGTTGCCGATTCTCGCGCCAACCGGGCTCAAACCTTCGGGCGGCGAGGAGCCGATCACTCGAATTCTGTTGCTACTTGCAGTGACGATTGGCTTGCCCTACTTTTTGCTTTCAACAACGAGCCCACTCATCCAAAGCTACTTCGCTCGCCTGCATCCGGGGCGCGATCCGTATCGTTTGTTTGCGCTCTCCAACGCGGCCTCACTCATCGCGCTCGTGTCGTATCCGGTGTGGATCGAGCCGTTCATCGGTGTGAAATTGCAAGCTTACGGTTGGTCAATTTTGTTTGCGGTGTTTGTGCTCCTGCTCTCGACGCTCGCGTGGCGAGTGAGCCGCACGGAAACACCGGCTGCCATCTTGCAAGCCATCGACGAATCAGATGCCACACCGCTCAACGCCATCACGCAATGGCGATGGATCGGTCTCTCGGCGGTGGGCTCGATGTTGCTGCTAGCTGTGTCGAATCACATCACGCAAAACGTCGCCTCGGTGCCGCTGTTGTGGATCCTGCCACTCACTTTGTATCTGCTGACCTTCATCCTCACATTCGATGGAAAAGGTTGGTACAAACGCAGCACCTACGTTGGCCCGTTTTTCATCATGGTCGCGGGGATGTGCTTTTTGCTGGTCGACAAAACGTATCAGTTCGATTTGATTATTCAAACGAGTGTGTTTTGCGTGGGCTTGTTTGTGGTGTGCATGGTGTGTCACGGTGAGTTGGTGTTGGCCAAGCCTGCGCCGTCGCAACTGACTCGGTTCTACCTGCTCGTATCAGTCGGCGGCGCGCTCGGCGCGCTGCTCGTGAGCGTGGCTGCACCGCTGTTGTTTCCAACCTACCTTGAGACTGCGGTTGCGCTGTTGCTCGCCGCGATTTTGTTTGTGCCGATCGCCACCGCAGCGCATCCGTTTTTGCAATGGATCGCGGTGGCCTTGGCCATCGGCGTGGTCGGTACGGGCGCGTATTACGTGAAGCTTGAGCACGACAACTCGCTCGAAGTCAGCCGCAATTTTTATGGCGTGATGAAGATCAAAGCCTATGACGAACCAGCGAGCGAAAACCGTTTGGTCCGCATGGTGCACGGCGCGATTTTGCATGGTGAGCAATACGTCCATGAAAAGTGGCGCAAAGAACCAACGACCTATTACACACCCAGCTCTGGCTTCGGTCGAGCGGTGAACGCCCAACGCGGCGACGCGCCGCGCACCATGCCCGGCATTCGAATTGGCATGATCGGGTTGGGCGTGGGCACGGTCGCTGCCTATTGCCGCGATGTTGACACTTGCCGTGTGTACGAAATCAACGCTGAAGTCGAGCGCTTGGCTCGCAAACATTTCAGCTACTTAGCCGACAGCCCCACGAAGGTTGACATCATCATCGGCGACGCGCGATTGTCATTAGAACGCGAAGCGGCGAATCAATACAACGTGCTCGCCGTCGATGCGTTTTCCGGCGATTCGATTCCGATGCACTTGATCACCGATGAAGCCGTGCGCTCGTTCATGACCCACGTTTCGAAAAACGGCATCCTCGCTTATCACGTCTCGAATCGCTTCTTAAAACTGCCGCCGGTGCTCGCTGAAATTGCTGCGAAAGAGAACTTGGTCGGCGTCGTTGTCGAAGATCCATCGCAGAAAGACAACGTGCTGCATTCATCGAGCACATGGGTGCTTTTGGCGCGAAATGTCGAAGCGCTCAAAGCCATCGGCGAAGCGGGAACCACGCTCGAACGAACCCCTGGTGCGCCGCTCTGGACGGATGACTTTAACAATTTGATGTCGGTGGTGAAGTGGCAGCATTGAGCAGCCAACACGCATTTTTGTAGGAGCGGTTCCACCGCGATTGGATCATTCGCAGCCGATTTGGTGTTGAGAGGTTGTCGCGGTGGAACCGCTCCTACACATCGGGCGGTTTTCGCGGCAAGCCGCTCCTACCAGTCTGCTATCGCGACGTTGGCGCTAACCCCGGATCAACCGCTGCGCGCTCATCAAACACGAAGCAATCGCCCTGGTAATGATCGCGGCCGACTTCTTCGAAATACTTAAGGATGCCGCCTTGCAGTTGATAGACGTTTGTCGCGCCCAGTGATTGCAGATACGGCGCAGCTTTTTCACAGCGGATGCCGCCGGTGCAAAAACTCACCACAGTTTTGTCGGCGATTTCACCGACGCGCGCTTTGGCAACGTCAGCGAATTCAGTAAAGTTTTTATTGCCCCAAAACACCGCGTTTTTAAACGTGCCGGTGTCGACTTCAACGTCGTTTCGGGTGTCGAGCAAGATGATGTCTTCGCCACGATCCAAGCGCGCTTTGAGCTCTGCGGCGCTCATCGCTGGCGCGGGCGCTTCGGCGGGATTCAAACCGCCCTGACGAAAGGCGATGATTTCGGCTTTCACTTTGATGAGCATTTTGCGAAACGGCACGGTGTCGCTCCAGCTCTCTTTCACATCGAGGTTTTGAAAGCGCGCATCATCATCAAGGATCGCTAGAAAACTTCGCACTGCCGTTTCGGCACCTGCCAGAAAACCGTTGATGCCCTCGTGTGCGAGCAAAATCGTACCTTTCAGACCGAGCGCTTGGGCGTGTGGCAACAAGCGAGCCTTGAGCGCTTCGGGGTCGGCGATGCTAACGAAACGATAGGTGCTGATATTGAGAATTCGCGACATAAACCCGATTTTATCGATGCGAACCG
>JAAFHR010000302.1 GCA_013298455.1 Betaproteobacteria bacterium
GGGCTGAGCTTGTCGAAGCCGGGGTGGCATACGACCAACCCTTCGACGAGCTCAGGGCGAACGGATCTAAAAAACATACTGCTGAGGCGGGCGTTGCACACTTCATCATTTCGCATGCAACCAACAGGCCGCGTGCGTCACACCAGCAGGCAACAGCTCTGGCCGCTCTTGTTTGCAGCGATCGAACACTTTGGTGCATCGTGGATTGAAAGCGCAGCCTTGCGGGATGGCATCGAGCCTTGGCATCGCACCGTCGATCTGAATTAACCGCTCCCGGTGACTGCCGATTTCGGGAATCGAGCCCATTAGGCCGATGGTGTACGGATGTTGCGGCTTGTGAATCACCTCAGAAACAGGGCCGATTTCGGCAACGCGTCCGGCGTACATCACCGCCACGCGATCTGCGGTTTCGGCGATCACGCCCATGTCGTGCGTGACGAGCATGACTGCCGTTCCGTGATCACGACAGAGGCGTTTTAGGAGCGTGATGATTTGGGCTTGAATGGAAACGTCAAGCGCTGTCGTGGGCTCGTCAGCAATGATTACGCGCGGCTCTGCCGCGAGTGCCAATGCGATCACCACGCGCTGGCGCATGCCGCCGGAAAACTGATGCGGATAATGGTCGATACGCTCGCGAGCGGCGGGGATACCAACCTCTTCCAAGAGTTCGATTGCACGATGTCGGGCTGCTTCCGCCGAGTGATCAAGATGCGTTTGGATGGTTTCGGTAAGCTGGCGGCCGACGGTGTAGAGCGGGTTGAGCGAGGTCAACGGGTCCTGAAAAATTGCACCGATACGACGACCGCGAATTTTTCGCATTTGCTCGTAGGGCAGGTTATCGATGCGCTGGCCCTCGAGAATGATTTGTCCGCTGGCGATTCGGCCGGGCGGCTCCAGCAGTCCAATGATGGCCGCACCGGTGAGCGACTTGCCGGCGCCTGATTCGCCAACTACGCCGAGCACTTCGCCGGGGGCGATCGAAAACGATACGCCATCAACGGCCTTCAACACACCTCGCCGAGTCGGAAACTCGATGTGCAAATCACGGACTTCGAGCAACGGTACAACGGAATGGGCGGTCATGGTCAAGGGCTTAACGTTGGACAAATCGGTCAAGGACAATTACGGACGTTTCGGAACGGGAATCGCACGCGGCGGATCAATCACCGCGGGAATCACCACCGACGGCTCCGGCTTGCCGTAGGGCTGGCAACCCGGCACCGGCTCGGCGTGATCGATCACCAATTCGAAATCTTGCGTGAGGGCGCTCGCTCGCTGCGCTGCGAGCCAGTAGCGAACGCAGCGCTCTACCTTGAAGGTGAACTCTTTGCGAACCGGCAACGCGAAGCCAGCGACCGGTGGCGCGTCAATGGTCAAGCGGCGTTCGCCCGCATCGATGTAGCGCGGATTTTGCAAGCCGGAGACGCCGTCAACCGCCGCGATCACCACGGGGAAACGGTTGATGTGCGTGCGGGTGTAGAGCGTGCCGTCAAGCACGCTTTCCCACTGTTGCGCGCAGCCGCTCATTAGCGCGGCTAGCGCAAACAGGCGGAGTAAAACCGTCGTTTTGTAGGTACGCATCGTTGCCTCCTCATCGAAGTTTTGGATTGAGTGCGTCGCGCAACCAATCGCCAAGTAAGTTAACGGAAATCACCATCACAATGAGCGCCAAACCGGGAAACACCGTGATCCACCATTCGCCGGAAAACAAGTAATTGTTGCCCTCAGAAATCAGCGTACCGAGAGACGGTTGTGTTGACGGCATGCCAACGCCCAAAAAAGAAAGTGTGGCTTCGGTGAGGATTGCAGTGGCGATATTGAGTGTGGCGATCACAAGCACGGGGCCAAGCACATTGGGAAGCACATGCCGAAACATGATCGTCCAACGCGGCACACCGATCACGCGAGCGGCTTGCACATACTCTTTGCTTTTTTCAACGAGCGTCGAGCCGCGCACCGTGCGCGCATATTGCACCCAACCCGTCAAACTGATTGACAAAATAATCACGTAGATCGCGAGTGATTCCTGCAAATCACGTGGCACAAATTGCCGCCCCACGCCCGCAATCAACAGCGCCACCAAAATCGATGGAAAGGTCAACTGAATATCCGCCAAACGCATGATGAGACTATCGATGCGACCACCGACGTAACCGGCGAGCAAACCCAATCCCACACCCATCACAATCGCAATTACCACCGCGCAAAGCGCCACCAGCAGCGAAACGCGGCTGCCGTACATGATGGTCGACAGAATGTCACGGCCTTGTTGATCCGTGCCCAGCAAAAAGCTCGGGTTCCCGCCCTCAGACCATGCGGGAGGTAAGTTGGAATTGATGAGTGAAATCTGCGCAAGATCGTAGGGATTGTGCGGCGCGATCAAGGGCGCCAACACCGCGCCCAAAATGCAAATCAGCGCGAATACGGCGGCAACAATGGTGATCGGCGAGCGCTTAAAGCTATACCAAACATCACCGTCAAAAAATCTGTTGATTGCTTCCAAAATTTCTTTCTCTCTTGCCTACTTCTTACGTGCCCTCTGCGACCCTTAACTTCGTCATTCCCGCGAGGGCGGGAATCCATCGTCGTTGGAGTCCAATGCTCCGAGCGAACTATCTCGCTCAGATCACCATGGATTCCCGCCTTCGCGGGAATGACGATTGGGGAGCGTTGCGTCCTGATCGAGCGTGCATCGGCGCTCCTGCCGCCACCACCCCAACCCTCTCCCGCCTGCGGGAGAGGGAGCCAACTACAGCGGCAATCCCGTCTCTACCAATCTAGAAAAGTATCTAACGCCATTGGGAATGATGGCATCACAAAAATCGTATCGCGTGTTGTGCAGCGGCACCAAGGTTTCGCCTTTGGGCGTTGCCCCAATCACGGAATAGCAGCCGGGGCGCTCGTGCAGCATGTATGAAAAATCCTCGGCGCCCATCGACGGCGTGTAGTTCATATCGGCGTTGGCCGCGCCCCAGATTTCGCTCGCCACCGAATGCGCGAATTCGACCTCGGCTTGGCTGTTGACGACCGGTGGGTAGCCGCGGTGATACTTCAACACGCCTTTGGCGCGGTGTGCGTCGCAGATGCCGTTAATCACCTCGCCCAATCGCGCTTCGATCAAATCTTGCGTTGATTTGTCGTACGTGCGAACCGTGCCCGTCATCACGACCTTGTCCGGCACAACGTTTGATGCGGGCAAATTGCCGCCCTCCACAGCGCTGATCCCAACGACAGCGGGCTCCAACGGGCTCACACTGCGAGACACAATCGTTTGCGCCGCCAAGATGATGTTGGCCGCTACGACCATCGGATCACAGAGCAAATGCGGCCGCGCTGCATGGCCGCCGCGCCCCGAAATTTCGATGCTGAAGCTATCTGCTGAGGCCATAAACGGCCCAACGCGCGTGCCCCATTTTCCGAGCTCAAGGTCCGGGCGGTTATGCACGGCAAAAATTCGTTCGCAGTCAAAACGATTGAACAGTCCTTCCTGGCACATTCGCTCTCCGCCACCACCGCCCTCCTCTGCAGGCTGAAAAATCACGTGGACGACTCCGGCAAAATTTCGCGTCTCGGCCAAGTATTTTGCGGCACCCAGCACCATGGTTGTATGCCCGTCGTGACCACACGCGTGCATCGTTTTGGCGCGTTTGGAGGCGTGGAAAAACGTGTTGTTTTCGGGCATCGGCAGCGCATCCATGTCGGCCCGAAGCCCCATCGAGCCGCCGCTGCGTTTGCCGCGAATCACACCCACCAGGCCCGTCGTTGCGATGCCGGTATGCACTTCGTCGACCCCATACGCTTTGAGCTTGTCAGCAACCAGCGCCGAGGTGCGAACCTCTTGAAATCCGAGCTCAGGATTGGCGTGAATATCGCGCCGGATGGCGGTGAGCTCTTCGACAAACGATACGGGCAGATCGTTGAGTTTCATGCGAGCTCTTTCTCGGCAATCGCAGCGAGCAATCCTGCGCCGTTGGGGATGATTCGGTCATCAAAGTCGTAGCAGGAATGGTGAATCGGGAAACTCGTATCGGTCTTTTGACCCACCCAGATATAGGCTCCGGGAACGGCTTGCAGGAAAAACGCAAAGTCCTCGCCACCGGTGTTCGGGAAGATTTCGGTAATCACGTTTGCATTGCCGAAAATGCCACGCCCGACGTCTGCCGCTAGCTCGGCTTCGCGCTTGTGATTGATGGTTGCCGGGTAGCCAAACTTGTAGTTCACCGTGCCCCTTGCGCCAAACGCTGCAGCGGTGCTTTCCACGAGTAACTTCAATTTTTCCTGAACCAGCGCCTGCGTTTCCTTGCGATACGTGCGCACGGTACCGACCATTCGCACTTGGCGTGGAATCACGTTGTAGGTGTTCATCACACCGCCCTCAATCCCGCAGATCGACACGACGACAGAATCCGCGGGATCAACGTTTCGCGAGGCAATCGATTGAACGGCGGTGAGCACGTGCGCACTGGCCAAAATCGGATCGTAGGAAAACTGCGGCATGCCACCATGACCGCCTTTGCCTTCGATCACGATATCGATCTGATCGGCTGCGGCCATCATCGCGCCATTTCGAACCGCCATCGATCCGTAGGGCACCCACG
>JAAFHR010000303.1 GCA_013298455.1 Betaproteobacteria bacterium
ACGTTCATGTTCGCAAAGCCATTGCTCACGTTTTTGCCGACAACGATTTCGCTCGCACCGGGTTGCATCCAACGACCGGACTTCAATGCCACCTGCGGCCGCAACGTAATGCCCATCGGCGACATGCCACGAACGACGACGTTTTGTGGACGCGGATCGCCTTTTTTGGGTGCGCCAATCAGCACCACAATTTCTTTGGACGAGAGCGGTGCGCCGGTGGCATCGCGAGCGACGTCAGGCAAGGTTTCAACGAGCGCCGCTTGCTCGCGAGACACGCCGCTTTGAATCTCGGTTTGCGCGCCTTGGCGCAAGAGGATCGCGTTGTCCCAGCTGCCCGTTCCAACGAGCGTTTTTTTGAGCCCCGCATCGAGCATCAACACGGCAGAAAACACAAACACCACGAGCGCCATACCGCCCGCTGTGAGCGCTGTCGTGAGCCGCCGCGTCCAGAGATTTCGGGCGATGTAGGTGAGTGGCAGTTTCATCGACTGCCCCTACGCCACATGCCGTAACCCATCAACAATCTTGATCCGAGCGCTGCGAACGGCGGGCACAATTGCCGCGAGCAACCCCACGACCACCATGCTCCCAAACTGCCAGATCATGGTGTCTTCGGAAATTCGAAACACCGGAAAAATCGAACCGATCAATCCCTTGAAGGCTGCCGTCACGGGAAACGACAACAACACGCCCAACAAACCACCCAAGAGCGTGATCGCGACCGACTCACCAATGACCAAGCGCGACACAAACGAGGGCGGAAAACCAAGCGCTTTGAGCGTGGCGTATTCGCTGATCCGCTCACGGGCAGCCATCGCCATGGTGTTGGCAACAACGGCCAGGATGATGAAAATCACCACAAAGCTCACGATGCGAATGGCCGCGATGATGGCTTCCGATTGCGCCACGAAACCGAGCTGAAACGCTTTTTCGGTCTCGGTGAGTGTTTCGGCGAGGGAGTTTTTGAATTCAGCATCGATGGCTTGCGAGAGCTCGGCCGAGCGCTGCGCGTCTTTGATGCCTACGACCAAAACGCCCGTTCGATCGGCAGCGCGCGGAAAACTCACTTTGAGTCGCTCGTTCAAATAATCCCAATGGAAATAGAGCTGTCGGGTGAGCGTGCCCTCGTCGCGGCCTTCGTAAATGCCGCGCACCGTGAATTCCCAAGTGCCTGGATAAATCGTGCCTTGAATCGGGATTTTGTCGCCGATTTTCCAGCCGTATTGATCGGCGATGGCGCGGCCAACGATGGTGCCAGTTCGGTCTCGAAGCATCGCCTGCATCTGCTCGGGCGGCACGACGTATTCGGGATAGAGATCGAAGTGCACCGGGAGCGTCACGGCGAACTGCGGAAAGAAGTTTTTCGGCTCTTGATAAATGCCGCCAAACCAATTGCTCATGCTGATGAGCGTGACGCCGTCGACGCCCTTGACGCGTTCGCGGTAGTACGTTGGCAAGGTGAAGGTGAGGGAAATGGCGTTTCGGGTGATGAGCCGGTTGCCAGAGGCCGCATCAGAGCCGGCATACCAAGCGTCTACGACCGTTCGGAGCAGCCCGAAGGCAATCACAGCCACGACCAAGCCCAAAAGCGTCAGGGCGCTTCGTAAACGGGCGCGAAAGATGTTTTTAAGGATGAGTTTGAACAGCATGTGGCGCAATTATCGCGGTTTGCAGGCGCGAGCTGTTCAATGTAGGCGCGGACCCGGACGCACTCCTCTCGTGTTCGCGCACCTTCCACCCAGCGACGCCGGGTCGTCGCCTACAAACACCGCTTGGCTTTGGGCTTCGAGGTGTCCAAATCGAAGCTCACAACAAAAAACCCCAGCCGCTTTCGCGAACTGGGGTCGCTTGCTTCGAGCAGAAACGCTTAGTCGAGTTTCATCACAAACGGAATTTCAACTTCGAACTTCTCGCCATCGCCTTTGGTTTTGCACGACGGATCGGTCAGCACGCTCGAGAAGGTTCGCTGAACCGCGTTTCGCATGGAGCCCGGATTGACCGAACCGACGCGAACGTTGCTAAACGTGCCGTCTCCGCCCACCGTAACTAGCACCGTGCCTTCGATCCGATCCACGCCCGCTTTGTTCATGTCACGAACAGGCGGTGAATCAGGTCGACAAGCCTGCGGTAGCGAGCTCATTCCAATACGCGTGAGCGCTGGTTTGGGCGGCGGCGCGGGCGGGGCCGGTGGTGCCGGCGGTGCGGGTGGTGCCGGTGGAGGCGGCGGCGCGATCTTGTATTCCGCTTTCGGCGGCTCAGTCGTTGTGGTGATCGACGGAGCCGGCGGAGCGGCAACGGCGACTTCAACCGGTGGCACGTAGGGCGGCGGAGGCGCAGCCGGCGGTGGCGGTGGAAGATTCGGCGTTTTCGGTGGGGGCGGTGGAGGCGGCGGTGGTGGCGGCGGCGGAGGTAGCTTCACCTCCTCCACAATCTTCGCTTCCAACGGCTTTTTAATCACGTCAATCGCTTTTTTGCCAAGGCCTGTGAGCACGGCAAAAACAATGAGTGCGTGAAAAGCCAAGACCACCGCAATAGCGATGGTGCGCTTGCTAGAGTTATGCGGCTTATAGGTGTAATCCATGGTGATGTTTGGCCTATCCGCTTACAAAAACTGCTCGTGACCGAGAATGCCCATCTTGACCAAGCCAAGGCGCTGTGAGGCGGCCATGACGTAGGCAACGATTTCGTACTTGGCATCTTTGTTCGGGCGCAAGTGAATCTCGGGTTGGGTGGCCTGTGCGGCCGCTGCAGCCATTTTTGATTCCAGCTCGTTGCGATCAATCACGGCTGCGCCGTTCCAAAACACACGTCCGACTTCATCGATGTCGATCTTGACAACTTCAGGCTCCACCAACGGCTTGTTAGGGCTCGGTGGCGGCATGTTCATGTTGACCGAATGCAGCTGAACCGGAATCGTGATGATCAGCATGATGATGAGCACGAGCATCACGTCGATGAGCGGCGTGGTGTTCATTTCGATCATCGGTTCGGGATCACCGTTGCTGCCGCCAGAGGCGTTTCCTACGTTCATTCCCATGATCTAGCCTCCTTTCGCTGCGGGTTCGGTGAGGAACGCGATTTTGGTGATGCCCGCCGCACGCGCAGCAAAAATCACGCGGCCCACACCGTCGTACTTCGCAGTCAGATCGCCGCGAATATGCACTTCGGGTTGCGGATCCATTTTCGAGACCTTTTTCAGGCGATCCGTGAGATCACGGATGTCTCGAATGGGTGTGTCGTACATAAACATACGGCTCTGCGCATCGACCGAAATCACGATGTTTTCAGGTTTCGATTCTCGAATCTGAATCTCTTCTTTCGGCAGCTCCACTTTGATCGACGTTGTGACCACGGGAATCGTGATCAAAAAGATGATCAGTAACACCAACATCACGTCGACCAGCGGCGTGGTGTTGATAGACGAATTGATCTGGTCTTCTTCGCCAGACGATGAACCAACGTTCATACCCATTGCAATATCTCCTGCAGGGTTCGGGACGGTGCGCGCACGACTTTGGTTTGTGAGGTGAACTCAGCGTGTCTGAGCTTTGACGTGGTGGCTCCGCGCTCAGTTCCTACTGGCTCAAAAGTCAGCGGAAACATCGCGCGGTACCTACCCGTCGAATTCACAATTCAAGACACTTACAGCATCGATCCCAAATGGTTGAACTTGGGAATTACTTCTTACCGGAGGCGATCAACACAGAGTGCAGATCACTACCGAACGAGCGAATTTTGTCCATCGTCGTCTTGTTGCGACGCACGATGAAGTTGTAGCCGAGCACTGCGGGCACAGCTACGGCCAAACCGATGGCGGTCATGATGAGCGCCTCGCCCACGGGGCCAGCCACTTTATCAATCGAGGCTTGACCCGAGACGCCGATTTTTACGAGCGCATTGTAGATGCCCCAAACGGTACCGAACAGACCCACGAACGGAGCGGTTGAACCGACGGTCGCCAAAAATGCCAAGCCGTTTTGCAAATTGCTTTGCACGCTATCGATCGCGCGCTGAATCGATTGCGTCACCCAATCCGAGAAACCGATGTGCGCGAGCAAACCTTCGTGCTTCTTCGTCGCCTCAAGACCGGCTTGTGCGATGAAGCGGAATGGGCTTTGCTCTTTCAGCGCTTCCATGCCCTGCGCCAGATTCGGAGCCGACCAGAAATCGCGCTCCGCCTGCTTGGCTTGACGGCCAACCCGGTTGAGCTCAACGAGCTTCGAGACCATGATGTACCAAGAGCCCACCGACATGATGACCATGATGATGAACGTGGTCCAGGTGACAACGTCGGCGTGCTCCAACATGGCTTTGAGGCCATAGGGGTTTTCGACCTGCGCCGTGCTGGGCTTGCCAGGTGCCATTGCAGGCGCGGCGCTAGGAGCCGGTGCCGGGGCAGCAGCAGGAGGAGCCGATGGTGCGGCCGTCGCGGCGGGTGTGGCGGGTGTGCTTTGCGCATGCACAACAACGCTTAGCGGCGATAGCGCCAAAACGCTGGCAGCAACGCCTGCAAGAACGCGGCTCGTAACCCCGTCTCGAAGCTGATCAAAAACTCCCATGTGAACTCCTATATCGTT
>JAAFHR010000304.1 GCA_013298455.1 Betaproteobacteria bacterium
TTCCAGCTCTCGCGAACGAGCGCCCACGCCGACTCAGGGATGGCCAATTCCTTGAAGCGCTCTTTGGTGATGATGTGTTCGGCGGCGTCCATGCAGAGCTTGTAGAGCTCTGTGGTGGCGTGCTCCAAATCATCGATTTCTCGCTCACTGAAGTGATAGCAAAATCCTTCGTCCCAGTAAACGCCGTCTATCGAATGAAAGCCGAAGCCCGCGTCTTCGCAGCGTTTGCGCCATTCGGGGCGCACCGTACAAGTTTCTCTACGCATCGTTTAGCCCGACGCCGAGTGGCCGCTGCCGCCATGGCGACCGCTCGATGCGCCAAAGCCACCACGTGATGGGCTGCTCGATACCGTGCCCTTGGAGCGTGAGCCGGGGCGCGATGTGGTGCTGTAGCCGCCGTAATTTCCCGTGCGCGAGCTGTAGCGCGGGCCGTAATACGCTCGCGATCCGGTAGCAGATTTTTTCTCGTCGATTTCTTCGCAATCCTCCGGATTGCCCCAGTCGGCACGGCATTCTTCGAGGTTAGCGTAGACGTCGCGGTTCACGTTGGCGTCCTTTTCAATGCGACCGCAGCCGACGAGCGACGCAGCTGCCGCGCTGATGAAAATGAGTGAGAGGTGGCGGCTTCGTTTGCTTCGAGCCGAGCCGACCGAGCCGACCGAGCCGACCGCGCAAATGGGCCCGGCTACGGGCGCACCCGTTGGATCGCTCGCGCTATCCAACGATTCCGAACCGGACGAACGACTTCGGTCTTCCATGACACCTCCTGAAGCCCCGTTTTTACAGGGGGTGTCACGGGGTGTCAAACGTTGTCTGAGGCTTGGTTCCCTCGCTCTGGGGGAGAGGGTTAGGGAGAGGGAGGTGAACGCAGAGCAATGTTGATTCTTGCGGCGATCCTTGGGCGCGAATCGGCTCTTTTATGGGGCGCGAGAGAACGCCAACACCCTCTCCCCAACCCTCCCCCCCGGGGGGAGGGAGCCTGATTCAGTGCACAGCAGCGGAGCGCAAAAACCGAATCAAGGTTCCGTCGCGCAGATGAATCTCGCCCTCGTGATCGAAGCTTGCGCCTTCGAAGTCTTGTTGGATGAGCAGCAATTCCTGATCTTCACAACTGCCTTCAACGAGTACATCGTTGGGGCAGGTAAATTCGTCGGGGGCGTGCAGGTAATCGGCTGAAAATACGGCCTCTCCCACTTGCACAAAACTCGCAGCATTCATAGCAGCAGTGAGTGAATCGTGAAAGGCGTTGGCGGTTGAAATGGCGTTTGAGCTCGACTCTGAAACCGACGAATTGGCGTGCATTGACTACTCCGAATGTGGGTTTTACGAATAGTGGGGGACGACACGCCACTTTTCAAGCAATAAACGTGCTGCAAGTCTCAGAGGATGACGCTGTGTTGCATTCTGGGAACGTGTTTTTTTTGCCACTGATTTCACAGATTTCACAGATTTCACAGATTTCACAGATTCGTGGGCGGCGGCTGACAATTGGAGCGAAAAATCAGTGCAATCTGTGAAATCGGTGGCTAAAACAAAACATATCGCCCCCCACCCGTGCCCCCGTGGCGTTAGAGTTACGTCATCGCCATACTACTTTTCACCGCCATGATCGATCTCTACTATTGGACCACGCCCAACGGCCACAAAATCACCATGATGCTCGAGGAAGCGGGGATGAAGTACCGCGTGATTCCCATCAATATTGGTAAAGGCGCGCAGTTTGATCCCGCGTTTTTAAAGGTCGCGCCGAATAATCGAATCCCCGCGATTGTTGACACTAAACCGATGCAGCCCATGCCCGCCGGTGAATCCATGACGCTCTTTGAAAGCGGCGCGATCCTGATGTATTTAGCCGACAAATCAAAGAAGTTTTTGGATCGCAAAAATGCGTATTGGCGCAAGGAAGCCATTCAGTGGCTCTTTTGGCAAATGGGCGGCTTAGGCCCGATGGCCGGGCAAAACCATCATTTCAATTTGTACGCGCCCGAGAAAATTCCCTACGCGATCAATCGCTATGTGGGCGAAACGGCGCGGCTCTATGGCGTGATGGACAAGCGCCTCGCAGATCGAGAGTTTTTGGCGGGCGCGTATTCGATTGCCGATATGGCAAGCTACCCGTGGATCGTGCCCTATGAACGTCAAGGCATGAATTTGGATGATTTTCCGAATCTGAAACGCTGGTTCGAAACGATCAAAGCCCGCCCAGCCACGGTTCGCGCCTACGACGTTGCGAAGAACATCAATACGCAACCAAGCGTTAATTCCGACGAAGCGCGGAGGCTGTTGTTTGGAGCGCAGAAGAAGTAGGTCGCGTCAACCCGGCACACGCAACCTTGCCAATTGCTCCGCGCTATTGGCAAGCAATTCCGCCGCACGAATCACCGCTTGATCGAGCGCCATCGGACCGGGCACGAGCGAGAAGCAGCCGCCGTTGAAGGTCTTGCTGAGTTTGCTGAGTGCGGCGGGATCAACGCCGCCCGAGAGCAGCGTGGCTTGGAGATGTTTGTTGCCGTGCTCGCGGGCGATTTTGGCAGCGGCGAACGGGGTTTTTCCGAGGAGGGTTTGCGCGTCGCTGCGGCCTTCGCCCGTGATGAGCCAATCAGCGCCTTCGCAGGCTTCGGCGAGCCCGGAAAGACGTGCCACGGTCATCGCACCCGATTCGAATTTTGCGCCCAAGAGTTGCAGCGCGTAGCCCAGACCGCCCGCCGCTCCAGCACCGGGCTGGTTCATCGCCTTTTTCTGCAGAGCGGCTTCCAAGCGCTCGGCGTAGCGCTCGATCACGTCATCGATTCGCTTAATGTCGTTCGCGGCAATGCCTTTTTGCGGCCCGAAAATCGCTGTTGCACCCATCGCACCGCAGAGCGGATTGTCAACGTCCGAAAGCAACGTGATCTCGCAATCAGCAATACGCGGTTCGAGCCCTGTGACATCAACTGAAATCAGCTTGGCGAGCCCCGCTGGCGTGGGTTCTACATCGCGGCGAAATGTGCCGGTGAACGTGACACCGAGTGCTTTGAGCAGACCCGCGCCGCCGTCGTTAGTGCTCGTTCCGCCGAGGCCGATAAAGAAATGACGAATGCCTTCGTTGATGAGCAGACGCAGCAATTCACCCACACCAATTGATGAGCGCGATTCAACGGGAATAGCCATATTTGCGGCGTCAGTGATGCCAACGATTTGCGCAACTTCGATCACCGCGGCTTCGTAGATGCCGTGTTGCACCAGTGCGTAGCTCGCCTCAACCGATTGCCCCGCCGCGTTTTTGACTAACGCTTGTTTGCGTCGTGCGCCGCTGGATGCCGCGAGTACGGCGTCCAATGTGCCCTCGCCGCCGTCAGCCATCGGGCGGTGAATGACGCTCGCATCGGGCAACACGCGGCGAAGGCCCGTTTCGATGGCAACGCAGACTGCTTCGGAGGAGAGCGAGCCTTTGAAAGAGTCGGGGGCGAGAATAATTTTCATAGGCATCTGCCCCCTCTCCCGCGAGCGGGAGAGGGCTGGGGTGAGGGTGCGGGTTGATGGGACGATTTCATTGTGCGCCCTATCGCAGTGAGTCCGTTGCGCGAGGCCACCCTCATCCCCAACCCTTCTCCCGCCTGCGGGAGAAGGGGGCATTGGGGTAGGCAAGGCGCGAGGTGCAATTGAGCTGTCTGAACAGCATGCTAGCCAGAAGAAAAGGTAGCGCGGCGCAAGCGATCGTTCACCGCGTCCCAGTCGTCGCTATCGGGTGGCGACTCAATCACGATCAGATCGAGTGCGGCATCATCGAGGGCTCGAAGCTGCGCATAAATGTCGTGCTCGAAATTCGCTGCGTTGGTGCCGCTGAGCGTCGTGCGCTGTTTCACACGTTGCGTGGATAGCGGCGTGCTGTGGTGAATGAGTCCGATGCGTTTCCCAGCGTCGCGCGCGGCATCCAAAAAAATCGTGAGCGCTTCGCCCGCGAGCATGAGCGTTTTGGTGCGAGGCGCGTAATGCGAATCGAGCGAACCGGAAACGCGGGGCTTGGCGATGGTTTCCGTCATCGACAATCGTCGTCCCAAAACGCGCTCCACGTCAGCGCTGCGAATTCGCCCTGGGCGAAGAATTCGGGGAACGTCGCCGCTCACATCAATGATCGTCGATTCAACGCCGACCTGACATGCGCCACCGTCCAGGACTAGCAAATCAGTCTCTGGAAACTCAGCAGCAACATGCGCTGCGGTGGTCGGGCTGACATGCCCGAATTTATTGGCAGACGGGGCGGCTACAGCGCCGTTAAACGCGTTCAACAAGTCAAGCGCAACGGGATGCGATGGCACACGAAGCCCGACCGTGTTTTGCCCACCCGTGACCGCATCGAGCACATGCGCTGCGCGTTTCACGATCAGCGTCATCGGGCCCGGCCAGAACGCATCGGCGAGTTTTTGTGCGGCGTCTGGCCAGTCGCTTGCCCAAGTTTTTGCGGCCTCGGTGCTCGCGATATGAACGATCAACGGATGATCTGCCGGGCGACCTTTGGCCGTGAAAATTTTGGCGACGGCGAATGCATTGGTCGCGTCCGCAGCGAGGCCGTAGACAGTTTCCGTC
>JAAFHR010000305.1 GCA_013298455.1 Betaproteobacteria bacterium
TGCCGCAACATACAGGGCGCCAATGCCCTTGCACGCCCATCTTCCTTCGTTTTTGTTCTCAATGTCTGCGTAGAACTTTGCCTCGCAGGCGAGTTTGGCCTTAATGCGGATAGCCGAAAATTCGCTCTTCGTGCAATATGGCTTACCAAACATTGGGCCATCTTTATCGCACTTTCCGTAGCACGCATCGTGGGCTTTGCAAGCCTCTGACATCTGACACCCGAATGGGGCCTCTGGGACTAATTTTTCGGTGAATCCGGAGCCGCAGTACTTCTTCTGGTCTTCCAAAGCTACTGTCTGGGCTGGAGTACCGACTGAAACTAGAAGCATAGATATGGAGAGTGCTTGGCGAAGATTCATGCGGTGTCTCCTTGGGGGCTTGATGGTCGGAGCGTGGTTGCGTGTGACAGCTAACGTAGAGGTGACCGGCGCTGCGCGGCATTATCGCGCAGCGTCCAGAGAGCGAAGCGAACGAGGTCAACCGTCGGGTTAGCTTTGCTTTCCAGATACCGTTCGTGACTCATCGAACTCCCGTTTAACTTGGGCGTCAATTGTTTGTGGTACCTGAGGCGCAGCTTCGGCACAGGAATCGAGAGCTTGTTGAACGGCGCTCAATCGAATTGCGATTTCCGGCGAGGATGGGTCGGATACCGCAGCAAGGAGTTCAAGTTGGCGCCTTACTGACGCATACCGTGCGGATGTGATTCTGTGGCGCTCTGCTCGTTCAGAATATGAGAGGAAGGTTTGAAGACTCGCAAGGACCGCAGCGAAAATGCTAAGGAGACCAAGGGCGATTTTCATTTCCCCGGAAGCCTCGTGTTCAACCGAAGCAAACACCGCGGAACCTACCAACGACGAGATGACTATGGCAGGTATTCCGAGCAGCCTATTCCTTCGAGCGAAGTGATCAGCGCACTGATAGTGGAGGCGCTGGTTTCGTCGCGCCCGACGAAACCACTCCTGTACCAAAACCGAAGGGCTGGCCGTGGCTTGACTGTTGGTGGGCTCGTTCATCGGTGGCATTTCCATTCGAAAAGCTAACGTGTTTTAGCGAACACATACCAGTATAACTTTTCAAAAGTGCGTTTCGCGAATTGCAGGTTCACATTCTATCCCTGTTTAATTTAGGAACATAGCCTGATATACTGTTTTAATGAACAGTTTATCTGACGAGCGTGAAAAACCTGCCAAGCCTCGCCTGTTGACGCAAGTTCGTGAGCGGATTCACTTTCATCATTTCGCGCTTTCTACTGAAAAAGTCTACGTTCATTGGATTCGGTTTTTCATTCGGTTTCATGGGTTGCGGCATCCTGAGACGATGGGGCGGGTGGAGGTTGAGGCGTTTTTGACGCACTTGGCGAGTGAGCGGAACGTGGCGGCGTCAACGCATCGGCAGGCGCTCTCGGCAATCTTGTTTTTGTATCGCGAAGTGCTCAATGTTGAGCTGCCGTGGATGATGGAGATTGGTCGCCCGAAAACGCGGCAACGCTTGCCTGAGGTGCTGACGGTGAACGAGGTGTTGCGCACGCTCTCGTTGATGCAGGGCGAGCACGCAACGCTGGCGAAGCTGCTCTACGGCACGGGTATGCGAATTCTTGAAGGTATGCGACTGCGCACGAAGGATGTGGATTTTGAGCGCGGCGCGATCATCGTGCGCGAGGCCAAGGGCGGCAAGGATCGCGTGGTGATGTTGCCGCGAACGCTCCGCGATGAGTTAAAGCAGCAACTGCGGCTTAGTCACGCGCTGTGGGAGGCGGATCGCGCAGCGAAATTGCCGGGTGTAGAGATGCCGCATGCGTTGGCCGTGAAGTACCCGCGTGCGGGTGAAAGCTGGGGCTGGCATTGGGTGTTTCCGCAGGCGGCGATTGCGACCGATCCGCGCACGGGTGTGCGGCGGCGGCACCACGCTTACCCGCAAACATTTCGCCGCGCGCTAACGGTAGCGTTACGCGCTGCGGGGGTCACGAAACCTGCGACGGTGCACACGCTGCGACATTCGTTCGCGACACATTTGCTACAGAGCGGGGCGGATATTCGCACCGTGCAAACTTTGCTGGGGCATGCGGACGTGTCCACCACGATGGTCTATACCCATGTGTTGAAGATCGCAGGCGGCGCACCGAGCCCGCTCGATGCGCTGGATTTCAATGCGCCAGCAAGATATCGCGACGATGCGATGCTTGCTCGGTTGAACGCGATGCCAGCGTAGCCTGTTTGAACTGTGTTTCGTTCGTATTGAGTTTCTGGTGGGTCGACATCGGGTTGGATGAACTTTACGACGGCGCGCTATCATGCCCAGCTGACCGGCCGCTCAGAGGAAATCGGTGCACCATGCCCTGTTTGTCATTCCGGCGAAGCATGTCCTGAGCTTGTTGAAGAGGCGGGAATCCAGTCTCATGGCCCACATCCTCGCAAATGACAAATTTCCCCATTGAAAAGAGATTTGCAACTGCACTGAAGCAATGATCCGAGCGCTCCACAATTCGTTTGTCGCTACTTGCGTCCTCGCCCTCTTCGCCCCACTGGCGCAAGCGACGGAGCCTTCGCCCCACGTCATCAGCGCGCAAGGCGCTCTGCCGCTGATCCTCACTGTGCCTCACGACGGCGATCTGCCGCTGGGCAACGTGCCAGTTCGCACGAATGGCGTTGTCGTTCGCGACACCTTCACGCGAACCTTGACCGAGCGCGTTGCGACGGCACTTGAGAACAAACTCGGCAAACGCCCCTATGTGGTCATCGCTCCGTACAGCCGAAGATTTCTTGACGTCAATCGCGCGGAGTCTGATGCGCTGGAATCACCGATGGCCATCCCGGCGTATCGGGCGTATCACGCGCAAGTGAAGCGTTACGTTGCGGAGGTGAAGCAAGCGTTTCCCAAGGGCGCACTGCTCTTAGACATTCACGGTCAAGGCGACGATCCGAACACGATCTTTCGGGGCACGCGAAATGGCTTGACCGTGACGGAGCTCCTCGCTCGCCACGGCCGTGCGGCGCTTCAGGGTGAGAAGAGCATTTTGGGGGTGATGAGCGCGAAGGGACACAACATCTTTCCTGCGATCGATGCAAGCTCACTTCGTGAAGAACCCAAGTACGGCGGTGGTCCGACGGTTGCGATGTACGGCAGCCACCAAGCCGACGGCATCGATGCGATCCAACTTGAGCTCGGAAAGAATCAACGCACGAGCGCGAAATTTGCCGAGGATTTGGCTGACGCTCTGATCGTGTTTATGTACGCCTACGGCATGCTGGGCCAATGATCGGCCCGAGCGCCGCCTCGCCATGCTCTCGTTAAACAACATCGCGCTCATCGCGTTTGTATTTCTGATCGCCGGTTGGGTCAAGGGCGTCGTGGGCATGGGCTTACCGACGGTGGCGATGGGGGCGCTCGGCTTGGTGATGGCACCTGTGCAGGCGGCGGCGCTTTTGGTGGTGCCTTCGCTCGTGACCAACGTTTGGCAATTTGTAACTGGACCGGGCGTGGCAGCGATTTCTCGCCGCCTTGCCACGATGATGGTTTTGGTCTGTGTAGGCACTGCGCTTGGCATTCAATTGCTATCGTCTGGCGCATCGCGGTGGCCGTCGGTGGCACTGGGTGCGGTGTTGGCCGTTTACGCCATCGCGGCGCTAGGGCTGCCAAAGCTCGCGGTGCCGCCGCGACTCGAGCGCACGCTCTCGCCGGTGATCGGTTTCATCACCGGCTTACTCACCGGCGCAACGGGCGTGTTCGTGGTGCCTGCAGTGCCGTATCTCAGCGCGCTCGGTTTCAGCAAAGACGAATTGGTGCAAGCGCTCGGGCTCTCGTTCACGGTATCGACCATCGCGCTGGGTGTTGCGCTGGGATTCACCGGCAGCTATCCGCGCGAATTGCTGATCGGATCAATCGCTGCGATCATTCCAGCGATGATCGGGATGTTTGTCGGACAGCGGATGCGTGATCGTATCGAACCGGTCGCGTTTCGCAGATGGTTTTTTGTAGCGATGTTCGCGGTTGGGGCTTACATGGTGCTGCGCGGAATACTCGCGGCGTAGCTTCGGTGCGAAAAACAGAGTTTGAGTTCAGACATCACAACTCAGCGGGCGGCCTCAATCGTCATCGCCAACCACGCCCGCCAGCTCGGGAAACAGCACTTCAGTAAATCCAAAGCGCGTTAAATCATCAACCCGCTGCGGATACAAAATGCCATCAAGGTGATCACATTCATGCTGCACAACTCTGGCGTGAAAGCCGTCAACGGTGCGATCAATCGTGTCGCCAAATTGATCGCGGCCAACGTACTGCAGTCGCTCGAAACGCGGCACTTCACCGCGCAGGCCGGGCACGGATAGGCAGCCCTCCCAACCACGGGTTCGCTCATCGGAAAGCGGCGTCAGGATTGGGTTACAGAGCACTGTATACGGAATCGGTGGCGCGTCTGGGTAGCGGGGATTTACGCCCGTTCCGCCGAAAATGACCACGCACAAATCAACGCCGATTTGCGGCGCGGCGATGCCTGCGCCGTTGGCGGCCTTCATCGTGTCGAGCAAATCGGTGATGAGACTTTGCAGCGCGTCGCTGGCGAACATT
>JAAFHR010000306.1 GCA_013298455.1 Betaproteobacteria bacterium
AATTCGTATTGATACCCAAAGAGGCTCACCATGACTGATGCAGTAATCGTCTCCACCGCCCGCACTCCGCTCGCCAAGAGCTGGAAAGGCGCGTTCAACATGACCCACGGCGCAACGCTCGCAGGACACGCCATCGAACACGCCGTCAAACGCGCGGGTATCGACGCGGGCGAAGTCGATGACGTATTGATGGGCTGCGCCAACCCCGAAGGCGCAACAGGCTGGAATATCGCTCGCCAAGCGGCGCTCCGCGCCGGCATGCCCGACAGCGTAGCCGGTGTCACGATCAATCGCTTCTGCTCATCGGGTTTGCAAACCATTGCGATGGCCGCGCAGCGCATCATCGCCAACGAAGGCGATGTGTACGTGGCCGGTGGCGTGGAATCGATCAGCTGCGTGCAGCAAGAGATGAATCTGCACATGTTCAAAGATTCATGGCTTGATAAAAACAAGCCCACGATTTACTGGAACATGATGCAAACGGCGGAAAACGTCGCCAAGCGCTACAACATGGCCAAAGATCGTATGGATCATTTCGGCGCAGAGAGCCAGCAAAAAGCCTGTGCCGCGACAGAAGCGGGCAAGTTCACCGACGAAATCGCGCCGATCACCGTTACCGCAGGTGTGGCTGACCCCAAGCTCGGCATGATGACCAAACAAGTCACGGTCTCCGTTGACGAAGGCTTGCGCCAAGGCACCACCTACGATTCGATCAAAGACGTCCGCACCGCAGTCCCCGGCGGCGTAGTCACGGCAGGCAACGCCTCACAGTTCAGCGACGGCGCAGGCGCATGCGTCGTGATGAACGCCAAGCTCGCCGAACAGCGCGGCATCAAACCACTCGGCATTTTTCGCGGCTTCGCTGTAGCGGGTTGCAACCCGGATGAAATGGGCATCGGCCCCGTCTTCGCCGTGCCAAAACTTTTGAAGCGCCTCGGCCTGTCGGTCAAAGACATCGACCTGTGGGAGCTCAACGAGGCCTTCGCCGTACAAGTGCTCTACTGCGCCGACACGCTGGGCATCCCGATGGACAAGTTAAACGTCAACGGCGGCGCCATCGCCATCGGCCACCCCTACGGCATGAGCGGCCAACGTTTGGTCGGACACGCACTGATCGAAGGCAAACGTCGTGGCGCGAAACTGGTTTGCGCGACCATGTGTATTGGTGGCGGGATGGGGGCTGCGGGGATATTTGAGGTGGTGTAGCAGGTGTCCTTCCCATATTTCTCGTTGGTAGTGCCCCCGCTTCTTCTTTGGGCGTTGGTCCTTGCACTGACGTCTGCCGAGCGATGGGGGGTGAGTTTGAATGGACGAGGCGCTCATGGTTTACTCATCTGGTCGCTGCTGATTGTTGGAGGTATGGGATCCGTGATTGTCATGCGCGGGTTAGACCGTGCTGAGAAGTTTCGGAGATTCGTAGGAACGAAGCTAAGTCTTTGGCAATGGCTGGCGATAACTTTCGGCGCGCTTCAGTTTGTCACCATGTTTGTCGGTGTCGTGCTCGCGCCGCTTCGCCCGTAAGACGCTTCAGGCAGGAAGCGTCGTAGCCCGGCTGCTCGCAGCCGAGTCCCTAACCCACCGAAGGTATTTTTGATGGCTTCGCAGTGCCCGCCACTGGAACCCAGATGCGAGCATCCGGGCTAAAAAATTTGTAAAATACAAATAATTCGTAAAGTTAAGGGCAAACCATGCACACCATGACCAGCACCGAATTCGCTCGGAATCCTCGGGCGGTATACGACCGCGTGTTGGAAACGCAGGAGGCGGTTGAAATTACGCGCCATGGAAAGCCGGTGGTGCGGGTAGCGCCGGTAGAGCAAAAACGTGGGTTGACGGGCGCTGAAATCGTGGCGAAGATAGCGCAACGTCAGAAGCAATTGGGCGTGCCGCCCCCTGATCCGGATTGGCAGCGCGACTACGACACATGGATCAACCCGATCGAAAATTTACCCGGTGATCCGTGGGAGCGTTAGTTGACAGTTCGGTGTGGATTGCCAGTGTCGGCAACGAGCGATTTACCGAGTGGTCGAAGCTTCGGCTGAGCGAGACCGAGCAAACCTTTTCGTCGCCCATTGTTTTGTCCGAACTGTTAATCGGTGTTTACGGCGCGGCCAGCAATGATGCAAGACAGCTTCGTCAACATGCAAGCGACGCAGCGCAGGGCGCACAGATGTTAGACATTACCGACGAGACGGCACGAGTGCACGCCCAAATGATTGCCTCGTTGCGAGCAACAGGTACTAGCCGAACGCGCGGCAATGACCTGTGGCTTGCGGCCAGTGCCATTGAACACGATCTGCCGCTTCTCACCTGCAACAAGCGTGATTTCGCTGACATTCGTGGCTTGAAGTTCATCGCCCCAGAATGATTTGAACCATGCGCAACACCGTCAACTTCTTACTTAATAACTGGCTAAACATCGCCTCGCTCACCTCACGCGAGCGCTTTGCCGATCACAGCGCGGAAACGTTTTTCGCCGTGCTTGACACTGCCGAAACGATTGCCCACGAAAAATACGCGCCGTTCAACCGCGTTGTTGATACCGAGGAGCCACGCACGGAAACCAATGCCGACGGCACGCTCCGTGTTGTGCTCCCGCAAGCCACACAAGACGCTTGGCGAGCCTACGCCGATTCGGGCATGTTGGCTGCGGCGCAGGATTACGAGCTCGGCGGCATGCAATTGCCCTATGTGGTTGAGGCCGCTGCGAACATGTTTTTCAGCAAAGCTTCGATCAGCATTTCATGGGCGCTGCTGACGACTGGTAACGCCAACGCCATCATGGTGAGTGGCACAGCTGCTCAAAAAGCCGTCTTTGCGAGAAACGAATTCGCTGGGCGCTGGGCGGGCACGATGTGTTTGTCTGAGCCGCAGGCTGGGTCGTCGCTGTCCGACATCGCCACCAGAGCGGTGCTTGATGACGAACACGATCCGCTCGGACCGCGCTATCGATTGACCGGCAACAAGATGTGGATTTCTGGCGGCGAGCATGATGTGACAGACAACATCGTGCATCTGGTGCTTGCGAAGATACCGGATGCGGATGGAAAGTTGGTGGCGGGGACGCGGGGGATTTCGCTCTTTATCGTGCCGAAGTATTTGGTGAGCTTGACTCCCTCTCCCCTCGAGGGAGAGGGCGGGGGAGAGGGGGTAGCTGGCCTTGGCAGCCAAGTCGGGACTTCCCCCTCTCCCCAACCCCTCCCCCTCCGGGGGGGAGGGGCTCAGATTGGCGAACGAAACGACGTCGTGCTCGCCGGGCTCAATCACAAACTCGGTTGGCGCGGCACGCCTAACACCTTGCTCAATTTCGGCGAAGGCAAATTCAAGCCGCTTGGCAAAGCAGGCGCGGTGGGCTACCTGGTGGGCAAACCCGGCGAAGGCTTGAAGGGCATGTTTCACATGATGAACGAAGCCCGCATTGGTATCGGGCTCGCGGCCACCATGCTCGGGATGGCGGGCTTTGAGGCATCGCTGCAATACGCCAAAGACCGAAAGCAGGGCCGACCGATTGTGGGCAGCGGCAAAGACGCCGCGCAGCCCCCCGTGGCGCTTGTGGAACACGCCGACATCAAGCGGATGCTGCTCGCGCAGAAATCCTATTGCGAGGGTGCAACGGCGCTGCTGCTCTACTGCGCAAAGTTGGTCGATGAAACGAATACTGGCAACCCGAGCGAAGTCGCCGACGCCAAGCTCTTGCTTGAAGTGCTCACACCTGTCGCCAAAAGCTGGCCCAGCGAAAACTGTCTTGAGGCCAATTCGATGGCCATTCAAATTCACGGCGGCTACGGCTACACCCGCGATTTTCCGGTGGAGCAATACTGGCGCGACAATCGTTTGAACATGATTCACGAAGGCACGCACGGCATTCAAGCCCTCGATTTGCTCGGGCGAAAAGTGGTGATGGATGGCGGCAAAGGCTTAATGCTGTTGGCAAATCGGATAAACGAAACGATTCAAAAGGCGTTTCACAAACCGCTGCTTGCTGAGCATGCGCAAACGTTAGCGCGGGCGCTGCAACACGTCGGTCAAGCGACCAAATCCGCGTGGAGCACCGGTAATCCCACCGAGGCGCTTGCTAACGCAACCCCTTACTTGCAAGCCTTTGGACATATGGTTTTGGGTTGGATTTGGTTGGATGTTTCGTTAAGCGTTGAGGGCAGTCAAACCGCCGCCAACGACCCCGCGTTCGCCGAAGGAAAACACGCTGCCTGCACCTACTTTTTCCATTACGAAATGCCAAAGATCGAAGCCTGGCTCGCCGTGGTCAAATCGAGAGATATGACCTGCGCGAATGTTTCGGTTGACGCGCTCTGAGTTTGACTCCCTCTCCCGCAGGCGGGAGAGGGTTGGGGTGAGGGTGCGGTGAATTGGAGAGAAGCGCTGACTGGCCTCTCCGTCGCGGCACACCCTCACCCCTAGCCCCTCTCCCGCCTGCGGGAGAGGGGAGCTAAAGGTTTGTTCAACCCCTTTTCGAAAGCCCACCATGACCCCAAGACACATCAAAGCACTGTTCGATCTCACTGGCAAACGCGCGCTCATCACCGGCGGTTCGCGCGGC